>CAZJQW010000107.1:0-1535 GCA_964548575.1 uncultured Candidatus Saccharibacteria bacterium | reverse complement strand
AGCTATGATGGATGTATTAAAAGCACCGGAGTGCCATATGTGGTGGACGAATACAAAAGCTTGCTAAAATAGCCCCTACATGCTATAAATAGCGTCTGTAATCCGAAACCTTTGGCTATACGCGTCAAAATAAACCATCAAATAAAAGCGCCCCAATTGCGGGTCATCACCGTAGATGGTGAAAATCTCGGCGTAATAAGCCTACAAACGGCTTTGGCAGAGGCTCAAAAGAGGACTCTCGATCTTATCGAGATCTCCCCCACAGCAGTCCCACCGGTAGCGAAGATCATGGATTATGGCAAGTATCTGTACGATGAAAAGAAGAAACAGAAGGTCTCAAAGCAGAAAACTCTGACTTCAGAGCTCAAGATCGTCCAAGTCAAGATAGGCACGGGCGAACATGACCTAGAGCTCAAAGCCAAGAAAGTCTCTGAATGGCTATCTGCAGGCGATCGAGTGAAGATCGATCTATTCCTCATCGGAAGATCCAAATACATGGATCAAAACTTCTTGAAGGAGCGACTGGAGAGAGTTCTAAAGCTCATAACAGTCGAGTACAAGATAGCCCAAGACGTCACAAAAGGACCAAAGGGACTCACTATAACAATCGAAAAAAAGTAAGCGCGCATTTACCATCAACTAGCTACCAGCTACTAGCAACTAGAACAATATGTCAATCAAAACCAACAAATCATTTCAGAAGCGCTTCAAAGTCACCAAAAATGGCAAGATTTTGTCGAGGAAGGCTGGCCAGAATCATTTCAATGCAAAGGAACGCACACGAGTGAGCGCCAGGAAGAGCGGCATGGTCAATGTAAAGATGGACAACAAAGCCAAGAGCCGTTTTCTAGTCAACATTTAATACGATTACAATTAACCGATAACTTACTACCATGTCACGAGTAAAGAAAGCAGTACACGCAAAGAAATATCGCAAGACGGTTTTGAAAATGACCAAGGGATACAGATTCCGCAGGTCAAACACCGAACGAGCCGCTCAAGATGCAATCCAGCATGCCGGAGCTCATGCCTTCGCACATAGAAGGGACAAGAAAGGAGATTTCCGCAGGCTCTGGAACGTCAAGATCAACGCCGCACTCCGCCCACTTGGTTATTCATACAGCAAATTTATCGGTGCAGCCAAGAAGAAAGGCATCGCGTTGGACAGAAAATCTCTCGCAAATCTCGCCGAATTCAAGCCAGATACATTCAAGAAAGTAGTTGAGGCGGTGAAGTAGAAAGTAGAAAATGGAAAGTAGAAAGTAGAAAGTAGAAATCGCAAGTAATTCGTAACTAGTAATTAGAAACTAGAAAAGCGCACCGAGATTATCGAGGTGCGCTTTTCTAGTTTCTATTCTTACGATTCCCTAATTACTAATTACTAGTTACTGAGACGCCTCCTTCCTTCCTTCTCCTTCCTCCTTTCTCCTAGACTTGATACTCCCTGCCCGCTTGCGGAACAATCGCTTCCACCTGAAGCTCATCATTCAATCTTTGCGCGATATGCATCGAGGCTCGAGGATCCCCCATCACAA
>CAZJQW010000106.1:0-1536 GCA_964548575.1 uncultured Candidatus Saccharibacteria bacterium | reverse complement strand
CTTTAATACGGATAAAAGGAGAAAAGAAATGGAATATCATCTGTACCGCTCTGACGTGCTTGGAAACATTAAAACTTATTACTGTTCTTTTGATGAAGCGATTAACGAGGCCCCGTTTGATGTTGCTCAGCGCAATCTGTTGAATGATATTAACAACGACGCTTATTTTGACAGCGAGTACAATCCGATGACTGCGAACCTGTTTATCGCCATGTGCATTCCTCATGCTATTGACGGAGAGCAGAAACGCTTCCAATATTTTATCCTGAGTAAAGACGGCCCGTCTGATGATGTGGAAGAGGTTGAGGAAACCTATAAGGGTGGCCTTACGAGCTCTCAGATTCAGAAAATTGCGAATAAATTCACCATGGATCTTCATGGTCGGCTTCGTTCGGGCAGTCGAATTTGGTGTCCGTATACAGTCAAACTAATGCAAGACGACCATAACAAACCCGGCGCAATCACACATACGGGTGTATATGCCGAAGATAGCGAAGAAGCTGTAAATGAAACAATCCGTCGTCTTGGTGAGCATTGCGAAACAGATTTCAAAGGAGATTCTTATTTCTACAAAGGTAAGCTCCAAACCGACGATGGCGAAGTCGATATTGTTATAGAACACCACGTAGAAAATAACTATGACATTCCAATGTATCATTCCTGGGAGCAATTGAGCGTATCAAGTAGGAGGTATATTGGGTCGGAACGCCCGCAAAAGTGGTCCGTACGAGTGTACAAGATCGAAAAAGACGAGATTGGGGTATCATAATTACTATGTCAAAGAAAAAGAAGAAGGTGAATCGTAAACTCAGCGACGCCGAACAGGAAATACAACAGCTCGTACATAGGAAAGAAGTTGATGCGGAGCTTGAGTATGAAGGACATGGAGTATACGGATTATATATTGATGGGGAATTGGTGGAGGCCGGCCCGTGGGACGAATTGATCCTTAAGTACGAAGACTTGAAAGGGCTGTAAGATGTCTGGACATAATACTTGTGTAGCCTGTGGTGAGTATTGCGGAGAAGACACGATGATATGTGTGAATTGCAGGAGCAAGGTGAGTGATATTCGTTCGAATCCCTCTACGGACGTGCATATCGTCGGCAATTATGATGGGCGTGTTTCGGTGATTGATCGTGGCGAGGTTGTGGGCATATATTCTAGTGTGCCGGACGCTTTGGCCGAGCTGTTAAGGCGGTACGGACGTGGCTAGTAACAAGATCATATCCGCAATACCACATTATCGCGATTGGAAACGGAAAGAAGAGACCGAGTTTCCTAAGTTCCGTAAGGAGGCCATATCTGCGGCCAAGCATTTGTGCTATCCTGCGAGCGTGGTCGAGGATTTGAAGGAGGCGGAAACGACAGAACAAGTGAATAGAATAATGAATCGGGCTAGAGCCGAGTGGATCCGTACGGACGACATTGAGGCCACTTCTAGAGGCAAAAACAGAAGTAAAAAGGGTGAAAAATGAGCGAAATTCTCTGCCCACTTTTGTTTTTGAAAGTGGCCAAAAGCCCACTTTTTCTGGC
>CAZJQW010000105.1:899-1680 GCA_964548575.1 uncultured Candidatus Saccharibacteria bacterium | reverse complement strand
ATCTCCATGAGCAATATTAAATTTTTCATAATTGATATCATGCAAGAACCTAAAACCTACATTCAGAGAATAGAAGGAGAGACGAAATGAACGAACCCAACACGATCTATGAAATGATGGAAATCAACAGTGCCAACCTTGTTGTTCCCGAAAAGTATCAGCGCAAGCTGAACAGCAGCCGCGTTGATCGAATTGTCGCAAACTTCGATGAGCGGATTGCCAATGAACCGAAGGTCAGTTATCGTGACGGAAAGTACAATATGTTTGATGGACAGCACACCTCTGTAGCACGGAAGCGGATGAACGGTGGCAAAGACCTTATGATACTCTGCAAAGTGTATCGTAATCTGACAGAAGATGAAGAGGCGCTACTGTTTGCACGTCAGACTGGTGAATCCGCTCCGCTTACACCCAGTGCAAAGCTCCGTGCCCGACTTCATGGAAACGATGAAGAAGCTGTCGCGTTTGTAGATGCAACTGAAAGAGCTGGGCTGCATATTGGATTTGAGCAAGCTGCCGGTAATGGACGGATTACCTGTATCAGCACAGCGTTTTCGGAGTTTAAGCGCGTAGGAGCAGAGATTTATACCGAGGGTCTTACCGTTATGCTGAAAGCATGGGGTGGTGCACCCGAATCCCTCAGGGCGGAATTACTCCGAGCTGTGGTTCGATTTGTTGAGCTGTACCACGGCGAATACAGCCACAACCGCCTTGTGAAGAGGCTCCATGATACCAATCCCACGACCCTATATCATGCCGGGATGAGCGACAAGACACTCCG
>CAZJQW010000105.1:0-889 GCA_964548575.1 uncultured Candidatus Saccharibacteria bacterium | reverse complement strand
TTCACCGCATTTACAACGGAACAATCAAGAAAGGCGCTCTCCCTGTTAAGTTCTGAAGGGAGAGATTTTTAATGCTTCACGCATACCGCCGGTATGCGTACATAAATCAATATGTTTTGTGTGAATATCAAGGAAAAAACAGGAAACAATACTATTGAAAGGCGGTGGTACTATGAGGCTTGAATCCAATCATCGAGACAGTCTACTCGAGTCACTCGTCGATATTCGCGACGTTCGGATTGATCGCTCTCTGCCGATGGAGGAAAGGGTGAAATCCTATGTGGAGCAGGTCAAGAATCCATATATGTTCAAAGTCGGTAATACCGTCGTGCGTGTATCATACGCCGACACCAATAAGACCATGAACGACAATTTCGTGAACATGATTTCGGCCATGTGATGGAAAACATTACATGGCTCTATTCATCTCAGCAAACTGGATTTCTGCACCAGACCATGATAGAATAACAACGGACAAAATCAGCGGAACTCCGGTTGTTTGTGAGACTCTGATCTCAAAAATAATGGGAGTGGCGCAACTATGATAAATTTACACAACAAGACTTACCATGCCGCCATCTACCTAAGATTATCTCAGGAAGATGGCGACATTTCTGTTTCTGACAAAAACGAGAGCAACAGTATCTCGACCCAGCGTGATCTCATTCATGCCTACTTGCAGAAGCAACCCGACATTGAATATGTCTCCGAGTTTTGTGACGATGGATATACCGGAACAAACTTTAATCGCCCTGGCTTTGAGAATATGATGACTGCCGTGCGTGAAAAGCGTGTGGATTGCATCGTGGTCAAAGACCTTTCCCGCTTTGGCCGCGACTATATTGAGTCCGGTAAATATATTCAAAAAATTTTTCCGATGCTCGGTATT
>CAZJQW010000104.1:0-1686 GCA_964548575.1 uncultured Candidatus Saccharibacteria bacterium | reverse complement strand
GTTTTCAAGGTGCTATTGTCTGAATTCAACTTTTGCGAAAGACTCTTGACACTACAGTTATCACCTCAAATTCATCTTGTTATGCTTTTCAAATCGCCTTCTTAAGCAACCAAACCACACATTTCAAATCGCTTTCTAAGAGCTCGCTCTCTCGAAGCTGGTTTTTGAGATAGTTATCAAAGATTTCTGCTTTGGCAGAGTACTTCTTTTTAAGTTCCGCAACCCTTTGAGCAATTTTTTTGTTGTTATCATCATTAATATCCGCGAGTTCATCTTCGCCCGCTACTTCTTCTAAAAGCAGCTCAAGACCGTTTTCGACAAAGATGCGTAAGATCCGCTCATGACCCAAATAGCCACTTATTTCATCTTCCCCATCATTAAACGCATCGTCAATAATGATGTACCCTCCGGCTTTAACCATACTCGCCAGCCTTGTGACAACCATCTCAAAGTCACCTAGGGCATCGCCACATGCTCCGTAGATCACTAGATCATAACCAGTTTCTGTACATTCTCGAATATCACCAACTTCAAACTGACAAAGCGAAGAGACCCCAAACTCATTTGCCTTTTGCTTAGCATCAGCAATAAAACTTGCCATGCCATCTATTCCCTTAACCTTACACCCAACAGCCTTTGCCAAAATTACGGACACCGCACCTTTTCCACAACCTAGATCCAATACCCTGATGCTTCTGCTGTTTTCAATATATCTTTGCACAAGTCCGATAATCTGTTCGGGCGCTGAACCCATTTCCCACAGATCCTGCAGTAAATAGGGAATAAACGTAAATAGCTTGTCACTCTCACCATCTAACGACTTGACAACCTTAGCCTCTAACGACTCCATTAAACACCTCCGAGAAACAGCGTATATGCTCTCCATCGGAGTCCTCGAATACAAGGCGTACGAGATTGAGTGCGCCGTTCTGCGGATGAAGAGAAAGGCGGAGTTGATACAGGCGAAAAAGAACCGGCAGGAGGAAATCGTCCTCTCCAAAATCGAAGAGCTTCTCGATATCGCGTTCGCCGAATATCAGGCAAAGCTTAACGAGCAGATCGAAAAAATGAACGAGGCCATCCAGCGAAGCCAGGGAACGCTGCTCTCCTACGAGGAGACCCGTGAACTCAAGAAACTCTACCGCGCCATAGTGAAAGCGCTGCATCCGGACCTTCATCCGGACTTGAGCGACGCAAAGATTCAACTTTTTCAAAATGCTGTGGTCGCATACGGAAACGGCGATCTTGACGGACTTCGTATCATCTGCGCGATGCTTGCTGAATCGGAGCCGCACTATGACGGACCGGATTCAACGGAACGGTTGACGAAGGAAAAAGAAAGGCTCTCCGAACTGCTGCAAATGGTAAGAGACAGGATAGACGAGATCAAGTCGGAGTACCCGTACACGATGAAGCAGATCGTTCAAAGCCCGGAAAAGACAGAAGCCCGCAAGGCCGAGCTCCAGGAGTACATAGCTCGATTGCACGAGACGCTTGCCACGTACACGGCAAAGGTCGAGGGGATGCTGAGGTGAGAACATGTCCGAACTGGTGAAGAGTGAAGGCGGCAACCTGGTCAGCCTGCTCCACGGCAAAGGCGGCACCATGGCTATCGGCAAGCCGTTCGAGAGAGATATATTCCTCTTTGACACGCACGTCGCCGGGACAAGCTATGTGGAGGACATC
>CAZJQW010000103.1:0-1689 GCA_964548575.1 uncultured Candidatus Saccharibacteria bacterium | reverse complement strand
CGTTTCTCACGCAGTTCTAAAATTTTGTTCACTTTTGTGTACCTTCTTTCTTATTTTATTAAATTAAGCCGCTTATATAGGTCGTCAGCCCTGACGCCTGTATTAGCAGCTTTTTCTGTTTGGGGTTGACGAACAATTTTAAGCTTGTCAAGCAGCGAGTTTGTAACCGCCCGGCGGCTGAAAGCGTAGGTAACATCGTCTTTATGTACCCGCTTTTTCTCATCTTCAAGGATACCGTCGGCAAACCCAAGCTCAATAGCTTTTTTGGCATTAAGCCAGGTCTCACCGTCCATCATATTGGAGAGCTTGGTGCGGGAGAGATTTGTTTTGATCTCATACGCATTCAAAATGCTCTCTTTTACCTCAGATAACATTTCAATTGCCTTTTGCATTTCTTCGCTGTCTCCAATAGCAATTGACATAGGATTGTGGAGCATGAGAAGCGCCGTAGGAGCCATGAGCACCTTTGTTCCCGCCATGGCCACAACTGATGCTGCCGACGCTGCAATGCCATCAATTTTTACTGTAACATTATACGGGTAGTCGACTAACATGGAATAGATTTGACTTGCTGCGATGCAGTCTCCTCCAGGGCTGCAGAGCCAAATAGTCACAGGACCCGAGCCAGAGAAGAGCTCATCATGAAACATTTTCGGGGTTACTTCGTCGTCATACCAGCTGTCCGTTGCTATTGTTCCATAGAGTTCAAGCACTCGCTCTGGTTTTGCATCCGGCTCTATCTCGCCCTTCACTGACGGCAGCCAGTTCCAGAATTTCTTGTTTTCCTTCATTTGGGGTTTCACCTTTCATAAAATTTGGTCTTGCGTATTCACCAAAATATAAGAACGCAGCTCGGTCATATGCCATGGCTGCGTCTATCGGACTGTCGTAATATCCGAGGAATACCATCTTTCTATTAGGATGTATATGAGCCATATATTTTTGTTCTCGCTTATCCCAACAAACGCCTTTATACCCGGTGGTGCTATTCTTTGGCAAGGCAGAGTTTTGTGAGTTTCGATGTTGAGTTGTGCATCTCAGGTTGTTCTTTTTGTTATTTGATGGATTGCCGTCAATGTGATCCACAACGCCATCTGGAAAGCCAAGCAGGAGCCTATGCAGCTTGACCCTTTCTGTATTATTTCTGATCCCAAGAGCATATCCGTTTTTATCTACAGACCATTTATATTGGGATACAATAGCTAGGTCTTCTTCTTCAATGATAAAACTACGCCCACTTCCAACCGTGCATTTCACACCATTATCGATATTCATATAGGTATTACAATTTCCACATGATTTTGTATGACCGCTTTTAAGATTTCCTCCTCTCACCCTTACGGTTTTTCCACAGGTGCACAAGCAAATCCATTCAGAGTCATGCTTCCACGGTTTTTCGGCTAGTCTAAGAACAGTCAGCTTTCCGAATGTTGCCCCCTCTAGTTTTACTAGACTTGACATCGTTTTTTTCTCCTTCCGTTAGTATGTTGCTCGTGGTTCCTCTAGCTATGTAGGCGGCACCAGCCATTGTAAGCGGACATAACGAACCATTAGTAAGATAGAGATCCCCTCCCTCCGAAGATGGTATTCTGTCGAGATCTTCTAGCATTCTCACATCATTCGGCGACATGAAGCCGTTCTGTATTCCGATTGAGTACCCCTTCATCCGCCCCTCATAGTCACCTCGGA
>CAZJQW010000102.1:0-1702 GCA_964548575.1 uncultured Candidatus Saccharibacteria bacterium | reverse complement strand
AATTCATTTGTTTTCTATGTTTTTGGGAGCAGTTCTTTTTGTCAATCTATTCCTGAGCTTAGAGGCCGCAAAGGCCGAAATCCTGGGCTTTGTTGAGCTTGGAGGTGTCTATCTTGAGCTTGGGCCCGATATGGCCTCTCTGGCGGTCGATCATCCTGTCACTGCGAGACTTGGCGCAGCCGGGGAAGATGGCCCGGAACATGCTGTTTAGGTGGCTGGACCTTGCCTTGTTTTTGTGATCTGCCAGAATATTCCTGATGCTCTCGTCCCGCTTTTCATCATCTGAGATAGAGCTTTGGGCGGCCAGGATGATCAGCAAGCGTCGTTCAGACTCGTTCACCCTAAACGGTATCAGGGTCGAAACGTCTTTCGCGTCGGTATCTTTACCGTCGTATTTGATCTTGATCCGGGTGAAATCCATCGTTTCGGTCTTCTTCAGCTTTCTGGGGACCACCAGTTCCAAAGTTACGAGCTCGGGGTTGAAGCGTTTTTTGCAGACGGAGAGGTAGCTGTAGACTATGCCGGGAGAGGGGTCGGGGTCGGGGTCAGATCGCTCTTTCTCAACCTCGGGTAGGGATTGTTTCTTTGGCTTTACTTCGTTGTCTTTAACAGAAAAAGAATCTGTCGAATCTATCTTGGATAGCATATAGTCATGGAGAGCTTTCGAAAAGCAATATTCACCGACCAAACCAGTCCTGTATTCAGCTTCTTTTTGGGCTTCATGGATCTCAGCTTTACTAAGTTGGTTTTCCAACTCATTAATCTTATCAGCACAGGATTTATGGCGTACCATAAGAGCCCACACATAAGCCTCATAGTAATTTTGCTCTATTCCTTTACCTTTTTCGTAAAACCAACTGATTCTAGCTCTGTACCTTGAGTAAGGATAGCAGGCGGCTTTCAACATCCACAGAAAAGCGTTTCTATAGTTACGGATCACGCCTATGCCTTTGAGATACAAAATGGACATCCTTGCGCAATCACTATCATCTCCATTTTCCGCGGCAACGAGGTACCATTTGGCAGCTTCTTTCTCGTCTTTAAGAATTATTGTATGGCCATCCCAAAAATCTTCTTTGACGTATTCGTCAGATCTCACCCCCTTCTCATACATCTCGCCTAATCTCCAGGCAGATAATGGACATCCCATCTTTGCAGCGATCTTGTACCATTTAACCGCCGTAATATAGTCTTTGTAGGAGCCCCTTTTTTCATATAAACTGGCTATTTCACGAGCTGAAGATTCTTTGTTGAAAATCTCAGCGTCTGCTTTATCGTACAGGGTTTTAAACCAATTCAATGAATTTTCTAAATCTCCTTTGTTACGGTAAATCAAACCGATATCGAAATGCGCTTCTTCATGCCCCATATTTGCTGCTTTCTTCAGGAGATTAATTTCTTCAGTTTCATCATCGCAATACATTGATAAGTTATAAGTGGCTTCTGGGCTACCACTATCAGAGGCAAGTTTGTACCACTTCCTAGCTTCAGTCTTATCAGGACCATCCAAGCCATAATCCTCATTGTCATCACTTCCGTATATTCCGGCAAGCTTTATCATCGACTCCAAATCCCCGCCTTCCGCTTTGGCTTTCAGTTCTTCAATGCTCGGCTTTTTGTTCGCCATCATGAACCTCCTGTGATCATTGGGGGGATAATCTTTCCGTCTGGGATTTCCTGTCAACTGCATTTCTGGCTATAG
>CAZJQW010000101.1:1279-1703 GCA_964548575.1 uncultured Candidatus Saccharibacteria bacterium | reverse complement strand
ATCGAATTGGTGAACATAAGAGTGAGGACCTTACGGATATTCGGGAACTGATTGCAGCCAGTGCCGAGATAGAGAAATGTGAAGAAAACAATATGCTCCCTGATAGGAAATGGATTGCACAACTTGTGCAACCGGGAACGTCATTAGGAGGTGCAAGGCCTAAAGCCAATGTTGTAGATACAGATAAGGTTCTTTATGTGGCCAAGTTTCCATCGCGTAAGGATGACTATGATGTTGGACTTTGGGAGCATTTCAGTCATTTGCTTGCCACAAAAGCAGGGATAAACGCTGCAAAAATAAAAGTGTTGGCAACTGGAGAAAAATATCATACATTGCTGTCACAACGCTTCGATAGAACCCAAGAAGGAAAACGCATTCATTTTGCATCTGCCATGACCTCATTGGGGCTGAGTGATGGTGACAA
>CAZJQW010000101.1:0-1269 GCA_964548575.1 uncultured Candidatus Saccharibacteria bacterium | reverse complement strand
ACAATGCAACTACCGGGCATGGTTATCTGGATATAGTCGACTTTATTATTCAGAGCTGTACCGATGTAGAACGAAACCTACAGGAACTATACCGTCGTGTGGCTTTCAATATATGCATAGGCAATAGTGACGACCATTTCCGCAATCACGGCTTTCTTTTGACTGCAAAAGGATGGACTTTGTCTCCTGCATACGATATGAACCCTACTCTGAATGAATATCACAGTCTGCTCATCTCCGCTGATTCCAATAAGGCGGATTTGAATGTTTTGCTTGCTGCTTGTGAGGATTATATGCTCAACCGAAAAACTGCTGAAAAGATTGTCTCGGAGGTAATTGAAGCTGTAAAGGGATGGCGTGAAATTGCTGTTCGTCAAGGCATATCCAAAAGGGAAATCGATATGTTCTCAGGAGTGCTGGATGAAAGATGCAAGCAATATGTTAGTATTTAATATCTTAGTTCAATCAGAATAAGGAGGAAATAACCATGAGTGGAGGATATTTTGATAGGAGCACATACGCAATGCGTGAGATTGCTGATACTATTGAGCGCGATATTGCGAGGGCATTGAAACCTAAACCTGAGAAAATTTAGGAGGACTATTGGACTATTTACGAGAAAGATAGCTTTGGCTCATATCATAATTATAAAGATTTCATGAGTTTTGGGAGCTATGAAGACGCAGAATCTTTTCTTCTGAGAGATAAAACCATTGTCAAGGCAAAGCAAAAATACGCAAACCGACGATTCTTTGATGATGGCGTAGTATACCAATCAACAAAGCGATATATGTCCGACACTCCTGACGGAGAACAGATTCCGGTATTATACTCAATTCACCATTGTTATTATGACCGCTATCCGTATAACGCTGATGTCTTGAATCTGTCTGACGAGACGATAAATGTTATGAAGGAAGCCTATCGGCAAATTCGTATAGCAGAAATATATGCTGAACGGGTTGATTGGATGATGAGTAAACAACAACCTATACAATGAAATCAAATTATGTTGAAATAGCATTATGTTTATGCAGCATAATGTTTTTTAGGAAAGATATTATATGATATTCTTATCATGTTGTTTTGAATATTATCCTTTTATGTTTAACTTTGTACTTGAAATATAATACGAAGCAATATGGCGAAAATAGAATGCTCAAACCGATTGCGTGTAGTTCTAGCGGAAAAGGAAATAACCAATCGTTGGCTGGCAGAACAGATGGGCGTCACCGATATGACAGTGTCACGATGGAAGACTAATAAGAT
>CAZJQW010000100.1:0-1720 GCA_964548575.1 uncultured Candidatus Saccharibacteria bacterium | reverse complement strand
TTCGTTCGCCTCCCTCGGGGTAAAATGAAAACGCCGCCCAAATGGGCGACGCCTGTTTCAGTTCAAGATGAAAAAATCTAACGCTATGCTTTTCAACAATTATCGGCGAGATAAACTCAATGATTTACTGTTGAATCGATGATTTTATCTGCTCCATAATCCGAAAACTCCACTGTATGGTCATCAAAATCTGATTTGTTACCCCATCCTTCATAAAAAAGCTCTGCAGTATCACAAATCTGTTCAATAATGTATCGTAAATTCATTTTCACTGCGTAGATCTCTTCCTGCGTGTCGGTGTCTTTCAAAACAGCCGCCTGTACCAGGAGTTCTCCGCTACCTTCCTTATTTACCTTTGGTTTCATTAAGCTAAAATGCTTTATGTATACCTGCCCTGTTGGAGATCCGCTATTTTTGTGTATGTCGCTACTTCCACTATGCAAAAAATTGCACCTTAATTGATATAGAGCAGCACCGGCGAAATTCTCGTTTACATTTGATGGATTATCAATAAAGATATGGCTATTACTCCACTTGATATAACGTTCACCAACCAGTGTGATATTTGGGTACTCAATTATTGCACATATATCTGGAAGCGTTAATGCAAGAGCTAAAGCTGGTTCATATAACCCAGCATTGAATGCTTTTCGTACTGATTGAACTTTATATTCGAATGTACTCATATTACCGTCTCTCCTTGCCACTACGGTAGACTTGATATTTGCAGGCGCGAACCTATGAGAAATTATAACGTACCACAGCATGTTTTGAAAGATAAAGCCATCATAAATATCGCCAGTTAGGCTGAATGACAACCCTCGTCACCATCCCGCTCCAGCTGATTGCATTTACGCCTGGCTTCAGCACCGGAAAATCTCCGGTCATACGCTCGTTCATCAGGGTAGTGTCTTTGTAAGCTTCCTTCAGGACACTGTCCAGCACAATGCTGCCAGAGACCCCGGTTAGTTCAATGACGGTCATTCCGACCATCAGCGTGATGTCACCGGAGCCGTATACCGTCATGAGAGGCTCCGAATACACGCTGCCGGGGTTAGTCACCAACGCTCCTGATGTTGTTACGACAATATCCGACACGTTTTGCGCGTGCCAGAATGGCTTGCAGCGAAAATTGACTGCGAAAGAGCGATGTGGATTCCCACGCAGAATTTTCTCGAAGTCGATTTGATTCACGATTCGAGCCTGATAGTATCCGCCCAGACGGTTGGCGAAAGTGATCGTTCCGCTGCCTTTGAGCCAAGCTGCAATTTCAGCAATCCTTGTCGCGTCCTGAATGAAGCAGGTTGCGGTCATGACTATATCGTCGTAAACATCGTCGCCTTGCAACGTCGTCAGGCTGCCGGAGCGACCGGGAACATTCGTGAATGTCGCTCGCTCGGCGGGAACCGATATCGGCGGTTGCTCAGAAACACGGATACCATGAGCTGTGCAACGCACGCCATTCCATTCAAACCAGTCGTTAATAAGTATCACCTCCATAGAAAAGCACCGCCCTCATCGAGCGGTGCATGTGCTGCTGTTCATGTCATTTATCGGTCTTCTTGATTTTGTCGAACCCATGGATCGCAGCCAGTGTGGAACCGTTGTCCCAGTTGATCTGGATACCGCCAGCGTCGTCAACCATCTGAACCGTACCCTTTAATCCCGGTGGCATCTCTCGGTATGGATCGTTCATCTCAACCAGTTCCACGCGGGTACC
>CAZJQW010000099.1:1381-1729 GCA_964548575.1 uncultured Candidatus Saccharibacteria bacterium | reverse complement strand
ATTGCAGTAGTCTTACAGCTCACGTCTGACGAAAATGAGGAGATGCTTGATCTCGCAGGGAGGGAAAGGGATGCCGCAGCTCCTGATCTGCCTGAATATTTGATGTCCACTCAATTACCCAACGTCCGAAAGGCTCTACGCAGAGCAAATGAGAAAAACCTTGGCGATGATTTTTGGGAAAAGGTACTTGACGACATTAATAAGCAAGAAAAACAACCTAAAGATCGGTAGAGATTATATGTCAATGCTACTTTCTTCAAACGTTCCGCACATCCGTCGTGATGAATTTGATCATGAAGCTTTGGAGTTTCTGGAAAAGTATTATCCTGAGGCCTTGAAACGTCCAAT
>CAZJQW010000099.1:503-1371 GCA_964548575.1 uncultured Candidatus Saccharibacteria bacterium | reverse complement strand
CGGCATCGCATGGGATTACGCGTTGTCGAAAAGAGGTTAACCGAGGATTTTAGTGTTCTTGGTCAAATGTGTTTTACAAGCGGTCTAACCGAAATTTACGATAAAGAAGATGATTCATATAGAATGGTAAAAGCTAGGTACGGCACGATGATTATTGATCCCGATACTGTCGCAAAGCGCAATGTGGGGTGTATGAACAATACAATTGCACATGAAGCTTTCCATTGGCACAAACACCGAGATTATCATATTGCTGTTTCCGTAGTCGACTCAAAAAGGGCGATTAAGTTTCGCTGTCCGGTAAACGAGTATGATGAGTTCAACAAAGCGAATTGGTCTGATGAGGAATGGATGGAGTGGCAGGCCAGAGGTATCGCTCCACGTATCCTGATGCCAAGTGAAACAGTAGACTCGGTTTTTTTTCTTCTTGTCGAAAGAAGTGAAAAACAGCCGCTCATCAAAGCTGGTCTTATCTCAGCAGAGACTTGGATAATTGAGCAGATCGCCAGGTTCTATCAAGTTTCCAAACAATCAGCTCAAATTAGGTTATGCGAATTAGGGTATCTCCATGATTAAGAGATATCCTAGGTTGTTTTTTTAAACAGAAAATACGCAGATAAGCGTATAAGCGTAATGACGTAGAAAACAGGAAATATTGCAGAAAGGAGATGGTGCCTATGACAATTCACAGAAAGGAGGGCCAATATGGTGGAGTTCCGTGACTGCACGGGTCGCCTTGCAGCGACAGGTGATGCTATAACTGGACTCGTCGAAAACCGTTACAAGGGGCAAAAAACAAAAGCTCTATTACGAATCGGTGAGTCACTTTCGATTGAGCGCGAGAACGTTATTACCATCATAACGCGAA
>CAZJQW010000099.1:0-493 GCA_964548575.1 uncultured Candidatus Saccharibacteria bacterium | reverse complement strand
GGAGGCGGTATCGATGAGGTGCATGTGTGGCAAAATCTTTTCTTTCATATTGAAATACGAATCGCGAAGCTCAAGCTTGAGCGTGCCTTCGCCGTACTTTTTATTAATGTAGAAAGCCGCCTTTTCGCAGCGTAAGCGAATAACAACAACTGAACAAAGAATCCGCAGAGCTGCTTGACGGCCAGGATTAGTTCTCGTTCGCGAGGACTATCCAGGCCGTCTTTCTGTTTCTATGGATTGATTGGCTCCTGCGGATTTCATGCAAATCTGAAAGGAGTCAATTTTATGGCAAGCAGCGAAAATCAAAAGGAAGCTCGAGAGTACAAGATCTACCTACCCCATGAGAAGCAGTGGGTTGAAGTCACCCAGGAACAGTACCACGCCTATTTTCGTGACATCTGGGCTGCCAGAAAACGTGCCCAAAAGCATCGCCAGTGCATGTGCCCCAAATCCAAACTTTGGCTTTGCGATGGTGACTGCCTAATCTGCAAAT
>CAZJQW010000098.1:0-1758 GCA_964548575.1 uncultured Candidatus Saccharibacteria bacterium | reverse complement strand
TGAGTATGAATTGGAGTATGAACCTTCAAAGGGGGTATGCAATTAGCCTGCAAACCATGGTGCGTTTAGCGTGCAAATTCAGGCCGTTCTAGTTGACACTTGAATAAAGAAGTGGTATTTTTCGAATAGAGCGAGCATCGCTCGGTCGTAGACACTTGAAAACAAAATACCTTTATGAACGAAATTGAAAAACCGGCAGAGATCGAGCGGAAAAAGGACAATACTGACCTTCGTCCTGCTCTCGATTTTGTTAAGCGTCACCTAGACGTATACGAATCAAACTTGGCCAAACTTCTCGCAGGACCAAATGCGGTGGCGCCAAATCTCAACTTTCTCGTCTCAAGAAATGAGATGGGATTCAGGAATTGCTCCAAGCTAGACGGCCAGCCTCAAGTCACCCCAGGGAACGTGCAAGAGATCTTGCCTCACATACCGCTCACATTCCAGAAGCTCTCAATGCTCCAAAGGGTCGACTACTCTGCAAACCAGATTGTGCCGGTCCCTATCTTCGAAGAAGACGGCACCTGGCACAATGTCGATGAGGTAAGTGTGGCTGAATTTCCTCGTCCGCACGATCACCCGAGCAGGATTCTGATCGGACGGTCTGATGGAACATTCATTTTCCAATCTGCCCTTCCGATCACTATATGTGACAGCTACCGAGCGCGCTGGTTCTACCAGTTGCATGTATTCATTCACGAGTTCTTTCACACGATCGAAATTCCGAGAAGAAGGAAGGGGCTTCGAAAAAAAGTCATATTGGAAAAGCGTTTTGGAGGAAGACTGACCCTCGATACATGGTGGAAGACGTGGGAGGAGCAGTTCATCGTGGAGAGAAATGTCCCATTTGCCACGCGTTATGCTGCCAGCTACGAACACTTGCTTAATGAGGAGACTCTGAGAGCCGACCCAGACGCATTCGATCGAGCTCTTGCAGAGCAGATCTGTGAATCGTTCGTCGGCTACATACTAGGAATCTCCCCCAATGACGAGGACAATGCTAACTTCAAGAGCCATTCCCCGACAGCTTGGGGTCTCATGCACAAGCTCGCAACATGTATCGTTGTGGAGATGTGATCTGAGTAGTGTTCTGATTCAAACCGAGCACACAGCAACAAACCCTCGAGTATTCGAGGGTTTTTATTTTTATTGAATATGGGTTTCCTGTTCAGCTGCTCAGGTTTATTGTAATTTGGTATTCATGGGATGTTTCATAGTTTTTTTATTATAACTGGGATCATTGTGCCCCCGCGAGGAATCGAACCTCGATTACAAGATCCGCAATCTTGTGTCCTATCCGTTGAACGACGAGGGCGTGTGCGCACAATACATTTCAACTCAACAGTAAAAAGTACAGTAACATATTTATAGAGTGAGTGAAAGTAAAAAGCCCGGATTAACCGAGCTTTTTCAAAGATGCCATTGCGCGAGATTTCATGCGAGAGGCGGTGTTGGCTTTGACATATTTGGTCTTGACCGCTTTGTCGAAAGCCTTGTACAAGCTCGGGATCGCCTTGGTTGCACCAGCTTTGTCCTTTTTGGCGACGAGCTTTCTAAAGTTCTTGAGAACATTTTCCATCTCGCTCTTGCGGCGAAGGTTGAATACGCGCTTCTTCTTTGCTGCGCGGATAGCTTTCTTTGCTCCAGATGTTATTGCCATATGTGGGACTAACTTATCACGGCTTTGCGCAAAAGTAAATAGCTTGAATGACCCCACCCATTTCTGCACTCTGTTGGTAATTTACTCACATAATAATC
>CAZJQW010000097.1:0-1802 GCA_964548575.1 uncultured Candidatus Saccharibacteria bacterium | reverse complement strand
CCTGAAAGTTTCTCAATGAAACAAAATGAATTGCACAAGATGTATGAAGAACAACGTTTGCCCACAACTTCTGCTGTTAGAAGAGCAGAATTGGAAAACATGATGCTTGATGCAAGCAAGACTCTAGAGGTTCCAAAAGATATTGAAGAAATTGGTAAATAATATGAAAAAACTATTTACATTATCTTCGACTATGATATAATAATAACTGTGGATATAGAATATCCAATGAATAGAATTGGAGGAACTTAAAATGACAGAGAACATTAATTTTAACAAGTTGGCATGGGAAGCCCCGAAACACGGCGATAAAGTTGGGTATTTGCCCACAGATAAGTATTATGCAGAGATAGTTGAGTGGCTCAAAACCGGAACAAAGCTTTATGTCGAAAAGACAAAGCAGTCTGACGGAACGCCGGTTATAATCTCCCGAGTTACATTCGAGAACAGCAGATATGATGCAGTCATAACCTATGTGATTTCAACGAAGATGATAGCTTATATATTCAGAGAAGTTGGAACTTATGCAGTATAAAATTAAACGAAAAAATAAAAGGAGTGGTCAGGATGGCATAGAAAATGATTAACGGTAAGCAGGTTGTTTATTTGGTGGAGCTCTATAGGGATGTTGAATGGCTCACAAAGTATATTGCAGAAACAAAGCAAATGGTCGAAGAGCTCTGCAAGAAGCTTGGCGATAATGAGCGAAAGAGAGTGTATGCAATGAAATATAAGTATTATGTATATGCCCCTATTGGATTGGATCGCAAAAGTACATCTTGCGTTCTTAGGTATAGGGATGGCAAGTTCGAAAAATATAAAGACGGCGCATGGATTAATGCGGTAGAGTTCTTTTCGATTCTCGTAGGCGAGAATGATAACTTCGATGACGCAACCGAAGATGAAGTCAATGAAATTATCAAAAATGGCACGTTATGATTATCTACGAAAATGAAGAACTAAATAAAGCGTACGAGATAGCATCTATGGCTCATAAAAATCAGAAAGATAAAGGAGGCATAGAGTACATCAATCACCCTGTGGCCGTTTCCGCTTTGGTTGGGTCACTAGAAGAAAAGATAGTCGCATTGCTGCACGATGTGGTCGAAGATACTCATGTTACTTTAGAGGAACTAAAATCTTTTGGGTTCAATGATAATGTTATCGCAGCCATAGATGCTATTTCTAAAAAAGCTGGAGAATCAACCGATGATTATATGAATAGAGTTAAAAACAACAAGTTGGCTTGTTCTGTAAAGAAAGCAGATTTGCTTCACAATATGGAAATTAGCCGACTTAAAGTCGTTAAAAAGAAAGATCTTGAACGTCTAGATAAATATCAGTATATATATATCTATCTGTGTACTTAACCCTATTGTAAAATCAAATGTTTATGAATAGGGTTAATATAATAAGTAAAGATAACAACAAGATGCATCGTGGACGAAACCACGTAAAAAGCGTAGCATCGAAAGGAGAAAGTAATGGACAAGGAAGAACTTACCGCAGCAGGACTGAATGAGGAGCAAATCACCAATGTTCTAAAACTTCATAAGGAGGAAATTGATAGCAGCTATGTTCCAATTCATAGGTTCAACGAAGTAAACACTGAGCTGAAAACAACCAAAACATCGCTCACTGACAGAGACAAGCAAATTGAAGGCCTGAAGAAGTTCGAAGGCACTGCTGTCGAACTCCAGACCAAAGTCAAGGAGCTTGAGGATGCCAACAAGGCTGCAGACGCAAAGTACAAACAGGAGCTTGCAGCAGAGCAAAAGCGAAATGCCGTAAAGCTTGGCCTG
>CAZJQW010000096.1:0-1810 GCA_964548575.1 uncultured Candidatus Saccharibacteria bacterium | reverse complement strand
ATCTAAGTATAAAAGTCCGGATATCAAAGATTTCTCCTCAACAGAACCTGCGTTGATGAATACCAGCTCGTCCAATAGAGAGTCTTGCTGCAAACCAACGGTGCCAATTACCTCATAATCGCTGTGCCCCAGTGTAACCATCGGCACGTCATGGTCATACCATATATCATCTGTAAAGGATCTTCCGATGACAGCCAGCTTCCGATGCTGCAGGCTCTCCTGAGCTGTAAAAAAACGACCGGACAGAGTCGGAGGCAGAACGACATCGCCCTCAAAAGCGGCCGCACGAACAACACCGAGTTGCGAGACGACAAGGAAAGTATTATTGCCGTATGAATCCGGTAGATGCTTTGCGAACGGAACCGAAAGAGAAGACTCAGACGCTGAGGAGGTATCCTCGGCATCTGAGTCTTTTTCAACAGAGAAATAAACCGCGTCGTTCCCTACAAATCCACGACCGATCATGAGGTTATAATTATACTCACTTGATAGGCAGTGGTAGAACGAGATCGCGAAAGGAATGCTGAAGCAAAGGATGAAAATGGAAGCGATGCTTGCTAAAGAAATAAAATATTTCGTCCTCATCGCTTGCCCCACGAATCACAATAATATTCTTTGCATTCAGTATCATTCGAACATAAGCCGGGTTGCTTGTCGAGGCATTTCTCGCACTTACTTCGGTACACGTCGACAAAACGTACCCGTAGTACCAAGTCGAGACTTTTGCAATACTATAATCGACTTCTACTCCACTGGCTGCTACAACGCCGATGCTTCCACACATTGTAACGACCATCAGAATACCCAAGAAAAGCCCAAACACCTTTCTCAGACGCCGTCCTAAAACAAACCATATAATAACAAGTATTACTGATACTTTATCATTAGAAGTAATTACCTGTCAAGATTATAATAAGATAATTGATTATGAATAATTGACCCGAGTCAAAATAAATAACTATTCATTGCAAAACACAATTTGAGATCAAAACTTTCTGGATCGACCCACTCTCCTCCTTGCCAACAGCGTGTGGGATATACACTCGAAAAGCCTCTTTGTCCGTTTCTTAGCCGGGCAGGGCGCCTTCTGGAATATGTTAAGGATTAGCTTTCGCCAGACGTCCTCCCAGCAATTTCTTCTCGAAAAGAATCACCGACTCTTCCTGATCGCCAATCATTTCAACCGAAATCGTAAAAGACCGAACATGCTCTAATTTTCTTTCCAGAAAAGCACCCAGCTCTGCGTCGCCCATTTCCGGCTCAAACGGGAAAACCACCGTAATATGCGGCGCCACGAGCTTTGCCAAGGGATCATACATGTCCCTGATCCTGTTGATCATTTCGAGATTCGGAATATTCGGAAAGATAAAATCGTTCTTCGCGCCATAATTCACCGCCGGATTCTTGTTTGACAGACTCTGCTCATTCAAATCCGTCTGCCTGCATGACAAATTGCCCCTGTGTTGACCTACGCTACTTCAAGAACTCACTGACGCTCCCATCCCACAAACAAAAAATACACCGGCCATCTTCAAACACATGTTCACAATTGGGATACCCGTATAGCTCATGAGCACATTCAGGACAAAGAGAATCCATCCTTGATGAACTCTTCACATATTCACTTCCACATTCATCACAAAGGCCGACTTGGTGGTTGTCCATATAGTCTTTACCTCCTATGTCTCGAAAACTCACCGCCTCTCGAACCGCAATTCGGGGAGGAGGATGAGCGATCGTACATCGGTGTCGGGTTTCTTCCAGAAAACGACATATCGAACGATTGCATCCACCGGGACATATCCAAGAT
>CAZJQW010000095.1:0-1843 GCA_964548575.1 uncultured Candidatus Saccharibacteria bacterium | reverse complement strand
CACTTTATTGGAACTTATGAATATCAAGAAAACCTCAAGCTATATCAAGTCTGAGCTGAGTTGATGGGCAGAGATAAAGCAGCAACGTTGTTTGACTACATGAAGTTATGGGCTTTGTATGGAGTCTGCATCATAGTAGTGTACTTAATGCCCAGCTTTGTGAAGTTTCCCTTTTTCTTGGCTTTGCTATTTGCAGGCTACGTTTCCAAAGACGATTCATTCATACTCGCTTTTTTTATCATACTCTTTGCAGAAATTGGTGGATTGTTTCCAGAAACTTCAAGAATTGAAGGAGCTTATCAAAGACTTCCGGTCTATAGTTTAGGTCCAGTCAGACTTCCGTTATATGACATAGCTTTGGTTATGCTGACAATTAAATCTTACTTTCGATCAAAAGAAGCGCTCACGTTCAAACCCAAGCTAACTCCTGTGCTGATATTACTAGTCATATTAGCAGGTTTTTCATTAGTATTGGGCATGGATCGGAACAGCTACGTGTTTTCCATTCGAGCTTTTCTCTCTTTTTTGGTATTCTTTATTTTCCCCAAGCTCTTGAATTCCGAGAAAGATATCCTAAGATTCATGAGTTTCTTGTTCAGTGCGGTTTTCTTGGTTGTATATGCTTCACTAGCTGAAGCATTATCAGGATTTAGACTTGGCAATATCGCGGGGGAGGTATATAAGTCAGCTTTGGAGTTCAGAGAAATACGTGTAATAAACAGCCCATTTTTAGTTCTGATATGTTTTATTTATGCATCCTATTGGCTATATGCAAATAGAGCAGTTGGTTTTAAAAGATTGTATCTAGGGGCTATTGTTGCAATCTGCTATTTTGTAAATGCTTTATCTGCCACCAGAGGATGGTTCTTGGCGTTTTCGTTGATGCTTACAGTCAGTTTTCTAGTTTATCTCAATAAGACTCACAGAATTATTGCTTATCTATTCCCCATGGTTACTGTTATAATCTTTATGGCGAGCAGCTCGAGTCAATTGTCGTATGTGGTGGGCAATGCCATTGGTAGACTACAGACTATTGAGACGCTGGTTGAGGGCGATTTAAGTGCCGGAGGCACTTTAAGCAGGATCACCGTCAGAATGCCACGTATGCTGGTTAAGCTGAAAGAGAATCCTATTATTGGTTTTGGGTTTTCAGATGAATACTATCAATACGCCGATAATCATGTGGGATGGATTATGCAAATGCTGCAGATGGGGATTCTTGGACTATTTATCTTTCTAGTCATGTGTTAGCGTTTTATAGAATATAACATTTCGATAGTCCACCTAACAAAAGAAAAAGCAGTTCACGTGTTTTCAATTGCATTGATGGGAATTATGGTCATCCACACTAGCTCTACAGCGATATTTGCTTTTTCGGCATTGGGTGCCCAGCAAGAGATCATGCAGATGCTTGCAATTTTGCTAACTGGACGTGCAATACTATCTTCCAACGAGATACGATTACTGCAACAGAGAAAATACCCAGGGGATTCATGATATCATTTATAGTTATCGGTAGAAATGAGGAAGAGCATCTACACAAATGCTTCAGGAGTATTCGAAGAGCCTGCGAAGAGAACTTACTTCAAGAGTATGAAATTGTATATGTTGATTCTAACTCTTTAGATCGATCTGTTGAAATAGCATTATCGAATAGCGTTGAAAAAATATATAGACTGACCATGGTATGGAACGCAGCGATAGGCAGAAACATAGGGGCAAAGCAAGCTGCGGGAGACATCCTATGTTTCCTTGATGGAGATATGGAGATAGTGCCAAGCTTTATACCATTGATACTTGATGAAGAGAAGAGCTTAAAGTATGATCTAGTATCCGGTGACCT
>CAZJQW010000094.1:1512-1888 GCA_964548575.1 uncultured Candidatus Saccharibacteria bacterium | reverse complement strand
GAAACTATCATCATAGAGGACGCTCCTGTCGTAAAGATAGTGGCAACAATCGTGAGGTATGCCGTAGAAGGCGAAGCTTCAGACGTGCACATCGAGCATATGAGAGACAAAGTTCGCGTTCGTTTCCGTGTTGATGGTATCTTGAATACCAGCTTGGTTCTCCCTCCCCAAGTCCACTCTGCGGTAGTAGCTCGCATCAAAGTCATATCCAATATGCGTTTGGACGAAAAACGCAAACCCCAAGACGGGCGCTTTTCGGCTAGGATAGACGGGCGCAGGGTAGATTTCCGTGTCTCTACATTCCCAGCATATTATGGCGAGAAGGTCGAAATGCGTATCCTCGACCAAGCCAAGGGCATACGAACCATAGATGAGC
>CAZJQW010000094.1:0-1502 GCA_964548575.1 uncultured Candidatus Saccharibacteria bacterium | reverse complement strand
TAGATGAGCTCGGACTCTCGAAGACGTATCTCCAAATGATACGCAAGGCTATCGACGCTCCATATGGACTCATCCTCATCACCGGTCCTACTGGCTCAGGAAAGTCCACAACACTCTATTCGATCCTAAACGAGATGGATCGAGAGATTTACAACGTCCTTTCGCTCGAAGATCCAGTCGAATACCAGATCGAAGGTGTGAGCCAATCGCAAGTTCGACCGGAGATAGGCTATGACTTTAGCTCAGGATTGCGCACCACTTTGCGTCAAGACCCAGATATCATCATGGTCGGTGAGATCCGAGACAAAGAAACGGCTCAGCTTGCGGTGCAAGCTGCTCTCACTGGTCACCTCGTATTCTCGACTTTGCACACCAACAATGCTGCCGGAGTCATTCCGCGTCTCATCGATATGGGAGTCGATCCATTCCTCATCGCTCCTACTCTCATTCTTGCAGTAGCCCAGCGTCTAGTAGGTCTGTTGCCACCCGGAGGAGGAGAGGCCGTACCTATAGATGGCAGTATGAAAGCCATGATCGAACGCCAGTTCGCAGACTTGCCAGAACAATTCAAAGCAGACATACCTTTTACCGATACGCTCATGAAGATAAAGCCAAGTCCTGAAGCTCCAAGAGGAACGAGGGGCCGTATGGCAGTCTTTGAGATGTTCATGATGGACAAAGAGATCGAGCAAGCCATCTTGAACCGAGCCACCGAGCTCGAGATAACAAAGATCGTTCGTCAAAAAGGCATGCTCACGATGAAAGAGAGCGCCCTCATCAAGGCCTTCGAGAAGACTGTACCGTTGGAAGAAGTCAATAAACTCTGATAATATAAGTACATGACAGACACAATCCCTAGAAAAATACTATTCACGGACGATGATAAGTTCCTTTTGGATATGTATGCTTTGAAGTTCACGAAGGCAGGATACGAGGTCAAAGCAGCGGATACCACCGATTCAGCCTTGCAACTCATAAGAGATGGATTCCAGCCAGATATATTGCTCACAGACATCGTCATGCCAGGTATGGACGGTTTGGATTTCATAGCGCAAGTCAGGAAGGAAAAGCTAGTTCCAAATGCCGTAGTTATCATGCTCACAAATCAGGGCACTTCCGACGATATCGCTCGAGCCAAGAAGATGAATGTGGACGGATATATCGTAAAGGCGACCACTATCCCTTCGGAGGTTTTGGCCGAAGTTGAGAAGATCTGCACTAGTAAAAAGTAAAAAGGAGAAAGGAGAAAGGAGAAGGGAGGAAGGAGAGGGCCAATGACCGAATACGTTTTCACAGTATTATTAATTTAGAAAAAGAAAATTTACAATGGAATACAAAAAAGATGTAGAAGAACTGATCAATCTGCTTATCAAAGAAGGGGCATCAGATTTGCACCTCTCGACGGGAAGGCAGCCTATTATACGTTCTTCAGGAAATCTGATACCTCTCATGAAGAAGCCGGTCATAACAGAGGCCGACATGAAAGGCTATCTCCATGTATT
>CAZJQW010000093.1:753-1996 GCA_964548575.1 uncultured Candidatus Saccharibacteria bacterium | reverse complement strand
TAACGGCCTTGGATATTTAAACCTTTTCGCAATTATGTTTGACCTAAGAATTAAACTTGACAGGCTCGCTAAAAAGAATTGTCATGACGAGAGGCCTACCCCAGTGAACTTGCTGTTCATCGAGGAACCCGAAGCCCATACTCACCCACAGATGCAGTATGTGTTTATTATGAACATCAAGCATATTTTGGAAAAGCAGCGTAAGGAAACGGCCGGGTTCAACTTTCAAACAGTAATAACGACGCATTCCGCGCATATTGTATCTCAATGTGATTTTCAAGATATTAAGTATTTCTATCGTCGTAAGGATGCGCTTAGCAGTGTAAAATCGAGAAGCCTAAGATGTCTATATGATACAATGGTATCGACTAAGGTCACAGCTAAGGAAGGTGACGAAAAAAAGGAACAAGAAAAACTAAAGTCTGCAGAAGAGACAGCATTCAGATTTGTTAAACAGTATGTTACTCTCCATAGAGCAGAGATGTTCTTTGCTGACAAAGCTATCCTGATTGAAGGCGATACTGAACGAATGCTCATCGCCGCAATGATGAGAAAATTTGATGATGCGAATAGAGACAACCCGGCATATGTCCCATTACTTTCACAGAATATTTCAATCATTGAGGTTGGAGCTTATGCAAAGGTATTTTCCACCTTCTTAGGTTTTATTGGCATCAAAACTGCTATTTTTACAGACCTGGATTGTGCAAAGAAAAACGATAGCAATCGATATTCGAGCTGTTCATTTATCGATGCTACAACCACAACAAATGCCACGATCAAGTATTTTCTTGGAACAGATTCCATAACAGATATCGCAGCAATGACTGCTGACGAGAGGACTTTTGAATATAACCCTGTGACAAAAAGATGGGAGCAAAATAACGGTGGACATCTGCGCATATGTTACCAATGCAAAGACAATGACTATCAACCATCGAGTTTTGAAGATACATTTATCTGCCAGAACCTGCAATTTATTGTCTCCAAAAAAGCGGACTTCCAAGGCTTGAAATGTACAGAAGAACTGGTTGAGGATGCAACCAATTATTATGGCTTGGCGGATAGGTGCATAAAAAGTAAAACTACATTTGCGCTTGATATTCTCATGAATGGCGGTAAAGATAACGAACTATGGTCGACACCAAAGTATATTGTGGAGGGAATGGAATGGCTATCGATGTAATGAATGAGATAGCAAATTGTCTTTCTCAGAAAACGAATTTCCTGCTCTCAGGCGGAG
>CAZJQW010000093.1:0-743 GCA_964548575.1 uncultured Candidatus Saccharibacteria bacterium | reverse complement strand
CGGCAGTGGCAAGACCTATACGCTCATCCAAACGCTTCATAGCATTTTTAAAGAGAGCACCAACGCCCGTGTGGCTTGTATAACATACACAAATGTTGCGGCGAATGAGATAAAATCTCGCTCGCCCTACTCTAATCTCTGGGTTTCTACAATTCACGATTTTCTTTGGGACAACATTAAAGGATTTCAAAGGAACCTTATTAAAGCGGTTCGAGAGCTTGTTGAATGTGGAAATATATCGTACTCAGGTGAAACGCCTATCGACCAAATTGTGATTTACATAATAGAATACAAAAATTATAGACGAATAGAGGATGGGACAATCACACATGATGATTTGCTAAAACTTGCCGAGCATATGTTTGCAAATTATCCTTTACTTTCAAAGATATTATGCGATAGATATGACTATATACTCATCGACGAGTATCAAGACACACAGAGAGAAGTTGCCAACATCTTTTTAGAACGCATCAATACTTATTCTATAGGACGACTCTGCCTAGGCTTTTTTGGCGATAGGGAGCAATCTATCTATGATACGGGAATTGTAGATATTCAGTCATATGTTGATAGTGGCCTAGTTAGAGAAATCGTGAAAACAGATAATTATCGCTGTGCTCAAACTGTGATAAAGGTGCTAAACCGCATTAGAAGCGACATCGTTCAGGAACCCGCCAAGAAGAACGCAGACGGTTCTATTGCTAATAGAGTGGGGAGTGCCTTCTTCTTATATTCTGATA
>CAZJQW010000092.1:0-2004 GCA_964548575.1 uncultured Candidatus Saccharibacteria bacterium | reverse complement strand
TCGACGTAGGTATCCGTGCGCTCTATATCTCAAAAAAGGAGAATTTTGACCCCGTCTTCGGTATAGGAGGCATCATCGGTAGCTTTGGCCAATTTAGCGGTGAAACTACAAATGGCTTGAGGCCCAATGGAGACAAACTCCATCCTATACTAGGTGATCCATGGCAGGACTACAAAAATATGCGCAGAAATACTTTTGCGAGGATCGGTCTAGCCGCCTACAAGAGGCGTTCGTATTTCTACACGCCATATGAATCAAAGCCTTTGGTCTTGAACGTCGAAGAGATTGCGACCATATATCATCTTCCTGGCCAAGTCGCTGCTACTCCAACATTGGAGCGTATACCTTCAAAGAAATCACAAGCACCTTCGAATCTTCCGATATAATCCTGATAAATAGCATGAAATTCAAGACGTTAAGGAACGCCATATATGGAGCAGTTGCTATCGTTGCCGTCGCCTTCTTTTTAGTAGCGCTTGCTTCTATACCTCCAAAAGATTTCAAAGTCGACACTATCGTCTCGATAAAGCCGAACAGCAGTCTGACACAAGCGGCCCAAAATTTGAAAGACAGCAAAGTGATCAAATCTACTTTTATGTTCAAAGTCTATGCCGTTCTATTGTCCGGCCATAGGAGCGTTAAGGCTGGAGATTACAAATTTAGCGAACCTCAATCAGCACTCAGGGTCGCCTATAGGACAGCGCGAGGTATTCAAGGAATACCAAAAATAAAAGTTACTTTGTACGAAGGTATGACAGCAGTTGAGATGAGCGCACAAATAAAAAAGTCCATTCCAAAATTCGATTCACAAAGCTTCATTGCGCTTGCCAAACCATACGAGGGAACTCTTTTTCCTGACACATATTATCTATACACGAATGTGAAGCCGGCAGATGTAGTCAAAATGCTTCGAGATACATTCTCTGACAAGATACGACCGGAGCGTTTGAATATTCAGGCATTTGGGAAATCTTTTGATGATGTGATCAAGATGGCATCTCTTATCGAAAAGGAAACGAATGGAACAACAGATCGACGCATCGTTGCAGATGTTCTCTGGAGGCGCATCGCCATAGGTATGCCCCTCCAAGTAGACGCAACATTTTATTATGTGCTAAAAAAAGATTCCTTGAGTCTAACTCGTTCAGACCTCGCCATGGATTCACCCTACAATCTTTACAAGCACACGGGCTTGCCGCCCACTCCCATAGCTAACCCCGGATTAGAGACTATCCGTGACACGATCAATCCAACCCCCACGAAATACTTATTCTTCCTTTCAGGAAAAGACGGCAAGATGCACTATGCAGAGACATTGGAAGAGCATGCGGCAAATAAGGCCAAATATCTGTACTAATTATTGTACTTATCGCTATCACGGGTATACTGTTTTTATGAAGCAAAAGATCATGGTCGGGCTCTCAGGAGGCGTAGATAGTGCCGTTTCTGCGGCACTTTTGAAGCGTGCTCATCATGATGTTACAGGAGTATTCATCAAAGTGTGGCAACCAGACTGGATAGAGTGCAATTGGAAAGAAGAGAGGCTAGAAGCCATGAGGGTGGCAGCTCATCTGGGAATTCCTTTTGTGACTTTGGATCTGGAAAAAGAATACAAAAAAGACGTGATCGACTACATGATCGAGGAATACAGAAAAGGCCGGACTCCAAATCCTGATGTGATGTGTAATAGATACGTGAAGTTCGGCGCTTTCAAGGAATGGGCTTTGAAGCAGGGAGCGGACGCTATCGCAACAGGACACTATGCGCGAATAAAAAAGTGTGCGACTAAATTCAAGCTCTTGGCCGGAGTAGATAAGAATAAAGATCAATCATATTTTTTGTGGACATTAACACAAGACGACCTCGCTCATGCCTATTTTCCTGTGGGAGGGCTAACAAAACCCCAAGTCAGGAAGCTAGCTATCAAGTTCAAGCTTCCAAATGCGGATAAAAAAGATAGCCAAGGTCTTTGCTTCATCGGCAAAGTGGATATTAAGAAGTTTT
>CAZJQW010000091.1:0-2011 GCA_964548575.1 uncultured Candidatus Saccharibacteria bacterium | reverse complement strand
GAGGTAAATAGTTTTACGTTCTCCTTCCATAATATTATTTTACTAATTGATATTCAACAATTTTTAATATCTATTCGATTTAAGATACTATTTTCGACAGCCGCAATTAAAAAGTTACTTCGTCAAACAATTTGCTCACAAAGGTATAAAAAAATTTGTTTTCGATATTGAAATGAGAGAATTTTTTATTAAAAAGTGAAAATCTGTATCAAGACCGCTTTAATCTATATGTTATTGGGAAATACCTTTTCTTAAAAGGCAAAATAGACATCTCAAAATTATGACTGTTTCTACTTCAATATTTTCTCGTCTTGAGCAATCAAAATAATATAGGGATAGTCATTTAATTCATTCAATCTGAGTTAATCGGCGGACTATCCCAAATTTTTCCGCTCAAACTCATCGTTTTTTCTATCATCTGCTCTGATTTCACTGCCGGTATTTTCGTTCCCGTCACGTCTGAAGCCACCACTCCCGTAAAGTTGGGTTACATGCGTAGAATATCAGGCTGCGTGAGCTAACCGGACAGACTCTCGTTTGGCGAGGTTGACCGCATTCGCAGTGTGGATGCCGAAGAAGATCAGCATGATTTCTGTCGATTTTATCCTCGCAGCAATCTTTCGCAATCCGTAATGCTCCTTCTGAGTACCGAATGAACCCTCCATAGCGGTGGCTCTCACTCTGGCCAGTTCTCTCTTGGTTGCGCTCTTCACCTCGTTCGTGCCTGCCTTGCCTTTCTGAGTGAAGGAAGTCTCGATATTGTTCTCCTTACAGAATGTTCTGTTATCGTTTCCCGAGTAACCCAGGTCGCCTCCTATCTTCTTTACAGGAACTCCGGTGAGCTTTTGGGACAAAGAGATGCAATGTCTCAGTCTCGTGCCTTCATTGAAGGCGTTGAACGACAATTTCTCAATGAATGAGATTCCATCAATCAATATGTTGTTGCATTTCGCACCAAACTCTACAGTCTTAGTCTCCTTGCCTCTGACTATCGGCCTCACATAAGGCTTGCTGACGCTTACGATTCGGTTCGGGATGCTCTCGCGCGAGTCACCGCTTTTGAAGTGGTTCGTTTGTTGACGATATACCCTTGTGATAGTCTCAAGAATATCCAACTGTTTGTCATTCAGCAGTCCTTCATCAGGGTGGATGCGCATCTGTCTGCGGATTTCTCCAAGTATCTTGCCCAGCAAGGCAAGCAGTCTCATCGTCATCTTTTGCGTCTGCTTGTGAGTGTGCCTGCGCTGCTTCCTGTAGGCCAGGTTCGCTTTTTCAATGTCATTGTACTTCGTCCTCAATCTATGCTCGCCCAGCTGTGAACTTATGCCACACATCATCTTGTATGCTCGCTCCGTACACTCCCAAAGCAACTTCACGTCAGTGGGGAAACGCATCAGGCTTTCATAGCAGCTTGCATCCGTATAGACTGTATCAAGGTTCTTCATGTATGGTTTCCAAGCATCTGCCAGAACCTTCTGCTGCTCTTGGACCTTCAACTTCCTGGAAAGCTCCAACAATATGCCGTCTATCAGCTTGTAGTTTGTCAACTGGTTCTCAGGACTAATCCTGATGCCGCAGAAGATTTGATAATGGATGTTCCCATTCAGAGCCTCCATCAGCTTCGGAGCGGACAGGCCTGTGTACATCTTCAGAAAGGCTAATGCAACCTTACCTTCGGGAGTGAAGAAGGACTTTCGGCCTCGTTTAGCCCTTTTGTGCATCGGAAGCTCTTCCATCAGATTGAACGATATCGCCATCTCTCGAAGAGGAAGGAGTGACTTGATGCGTCCAAGTTCAGAGGTTTTGAACGTTTCTGCATATCTCTGATAAAAATCAAACTCAGTAAATGCAATTTCTTGCTGGATTTCGGATAAATTTCGTACCTTTGCCATTAGATTTTTAATTTTATTTCCCCCGAATTGGTCCTTTTCCAAAGGTTCGGGGGAATTTTTTATTTTCGACTGCTAAGATACAAAAAATTATCACATTGACAATCAGTTAGTTGTATTTA
>CAZJQW010000090.1:0-2025 GCA_964548575.1 uncultured Candidatus Saccharibacteria bacterium | reverse complement strand
GTGAGATCGCCCGGACCGGGATCTTTGGGTCGGTGAGGATGTAAGTGTGTAATCGAGGAGAGCCTCCGGAGTGACATAAGCTCCCCGCAGTTCCGCAAAAGCATCCTGTAAAACAAGAATGAAGCCAGGTTTATACGCGATGTTCCCATAATGATCCAGTTGATTGGCAGATAATGCTGCGTCCATCGTCTCTTGCACCAGGCGATTATCTAGCGCTGGGGTGACAACCGGCGTAAATATGCCATTGTTTTCCAGGATTTCAACATAAAGATCACGGAAGGTGCCGATGTGAACCCCCATCCCTCCTCCGGCCTCTGCTAGTCGTTGGCGGAAATATGGGGCTTTCTGGCGGTCAGGCACGATTACCCACACCTGGGCAAGCGGTTGCTCTTTGTGTATCTCCAGAATGCGGTCAACACAGGCTGCGGTCTTGCCAGAAGCTGGTGGAGCGATGATGAGTTTAGTGGTCATAATGTTTTTCTGAAAGCATTGCTCTTCCTTAGATCAAACGAAGTCTCTATTTATCCGTCTCAACCAAGTTAGTTTTGAGGCCTTTCATCGTTTCGGAAGCGGTGACAACTAAAACCTCAAATTGGGCAGCACAAGTCAGTCATGCCCTTTGTTAGAAAGATGAGAGTCTAAAGAATATCAAGACCTGAGTTCGCCCTCATCCTTATTCATCACGATATACATCTTTAGCCTTTCTCTTGATATATTTCTCTCCATTTTCAGGGTCATATGAAAATTCCCAACGTATTACTTGATTAGCGCTAAGTATTTCATATTCATCTGAGTTGTTCCAATGTACCATCCTGTAATTTTTGCTTATCTCTTCCGATTTTTGCTTCAACTCGACTTTCAATTTTGCATATAATTCTTCGTTGTAATTCTCATAACCTCTGTAAACTTTGTCGTCAATAACTTCCAGGATCTCATTCAAGACACCGTTGATAGATTTTGGGCACGAATCTACTCTTTGCCACCCATCTCCACCCAGTTCTTCGAAACAATAAAAGGCAGGAGTTTTAACCTTTGATTCAAATTCTGAGCCGCAAAAGTTTTCATCACTCGAATAATACTCACCTATTCCAAAAAATGGCTCAGCGTTACCGAACACCCCCATTTCTTTATATCTTTGTAGAGTTTCTAATAATATTGGATTGTCAATGACTACTTCTGCTGAGCTGTAGCTGCTTGAATTAGTGACAAAATCTGTGCGGATTTTCATGTTGTTCCTTTCTAAACCGCCAATGAGAATGGTATAGGATACTCATAAGTGGATGGAAACATCGACCAGGATTTCAGCGAAGATAACATCATTCTTCGTCGTTGTCTTCGTCATCATCATTTGAATCAGATTCTCTATCATATACCTCTCCGGCAGTTATCTCATGAAATTCCTCTCCATGAACAGGATCAAAAGAGTAATGACCTCCAACAACTTCGTCCCTTTCGGGGTAACCGCCAAAATCATCGTTGTTCCAAGAAACCTTAGCATAGTTGTTAACTATCTCAGATTCTTTTTGACTTAACTCGCGCTTCATTTGCTCGACTAATTCTTTGTTGAGATGACCCTCGGTGCTTCTCTCAATTATCGTGATGATTTCTCCCAAAACCTCAATAAGGGTTGTAGGGTAAGACGATATTAGTGTCTGACCTTCTGCATATATGTCCTCATGATAATAAAAGGCAGGGGTCTTGATTTTCGATTCAAACTCTGATCCGTCATAGTTATCAAAGTTAGAATGATACTCACCAATGCCAAAATATAATTTATCGTCGCCGAATGCGCCCATATCCTTATATTTTTTAAGAATTTCTAATAGCAATGAATTATCAATGACAATTTCTGCAGTACTTTCACTACTTGAATTAGTCACAAAATCGGTGCGGATTTTCATTATGTTTCCCTTTCTATGCTTCTGTCGACATCTACAAAGCTCAATGTTCAGTCTTCTCTAACTTCATCAGTTCAAATAGAAGATAGCTTGGACTTCAGATTTAACACCTCTAATGCTTTCGTCC
>CAZJQW010000089.1:0-2031 GCA_964548575.1 uncultured Candidatus Saccharibacteria bacterium | reverse complement strand
GTCCTTCGCTCATGCCTTCATCGGGACCGTAAAGCCATAATGCAATCTCCCTCGCCTTCTCCTCGTGCGTCATAGCTTCCTCCTTATTTAATGCTAATAGCAAATAAAAATGCAAGAATCAGACAAAGCAAAAATCCTAAAGCTACCAGAGAAAGATAATAATCATCCTTCATCCCCTCACCCCTCTCGTGGCGTTGGTGTTACGTTCCGAATAAATGCTCCAAGTTTTTCCTTTAAACAATGCTGGCAAATATCAAGTTCAAAGTCATCGCCATCACCAAAGACTGACCCATACCCGCCACGGAAAGATATTTCAGCGAACTCCTGAAACTCAAAAGGCTGTTCTTCTGCGGAATATTCAATCCTGCAGACATCGCACATTTTCTTCTCGACCTTTTCAAGAGCAGAATTGATGGTCTTAAATATCTTCACTTTTCCCACCCCCTTTAATCTCTCGTGGCGTTGGTTAAGATTCTTGTGCTTTGTGAAATATTTTCTGCGACTCAATCCAGTCCACGGTGTTTTTCATCAGTCGCTTCACATCATCCGAATATCCAAACCGCTTCTGGTTGATTTCAAGACTCTTGTAAATATCCCCGTCAGCGTGTCGAAGCGTTGCTGATTTCCAATCGCAGATAAGCTCCAAGAGGTCAATCAGCGTCATGTCCATAATGCCGCCGATGAAATGCTCTGGATGATGCCTGTTCTCTTCGTTGTGGTGCTTGATGGCGACATTCATTTCCATCATATAGCCTTTGTATTCCTCGGAGCCGTAGGTACATCCTCGGAGTTTAGGGGTATAAACCTCGAATATCTCAACCTCTGGTGATTCGAGCTTGCTCTGATCGTGGGACTCCTGACGATGGATTAACTCCTTAACGCAAGCCCCGATGAAGTTCCTCACGGTTTCGATGTGCCGCATTGTCTTAAACTTTGATTCACTCACTTTTCCCACCCCCTTTAATCTCGTTGTGTTCCTTTATGCTCGATGCCCGATATGCCAAAATCCGCAAAGAGGACACCGATAGGTTTGAATAAATAAAACTCCATGTTGCTTACGGTCAATCAAACGCTTCACAGCTTCGGTCTGACTTGGATACTTGTTCTTGCCGTCACACCCACGATGAAGTCTCGCTTCTCGCTTCCTGCGAACATGACGCTTACTGCTCATTCTCGTCCTCCTTCTTGGCGTTCAGGGGTTCGCTATGGCATCGGCAATTACAAAATCCTCTACCTTCTTGATGAACGATTTCACATTCAAGGCAACAGTATTTACTCATTTTCCATCCCTCACAGCCCTGAAGTCAGCGATGTCATTCTCAAGTTTTTGATACGCCTGAAACCACTCCTCATGCAATATCCCAAGAAGTTTTATCGGTGTCATATCAATCCAACTGCCAGCCTCCAAAGTTTTATTCCAAATATCCCTAGAAATTTTTTCACTATTCATCTTGCCTCCAACCGTTCAGCGTACTCACGGATTTCTAGCTCCAGTTGCTCTAAGTTCATTTTGTCTCCTTCACAGCCCTGAAGTCAGCGAGGGCTTGCTTGGCTAGTCTTATTGATTCAGCAATAGACTCCATCCGAATCTTTTTACCGATAGACATTCCCGCAGGAAGCATTTCAGGCATATAGCTCAGGACTATTTCCAAGTCATCCTGACCGTGAGCCAACGCCTTCTCCAAACCTTCCGAGGCTTTCAGGAGAGTGGATAGACGGGTCTGGAGTCTCAAAGCACAATTCTTCAGGGAATCATCCGTCCCAAGAATCTCACCAAGGTCTTTATGAGTCCGCTCCTCGTGATTGGTAAGCTCTGCCACACGAGTGCGGAGTTCCTTGTTCTCCTTCTCAAGCTCATCCACCCTCTTACTCAACTTCACCGCATCAGCGCAATGCATCTCTGCGGTCCTTCTTTCCATGTCCGCTTCGTTCGATTTCTTGCAGATCATATTAGCTTGGTCAATCATCCGTTGCTCAAGCTCTGCCACACGAGTGCGGAGTTCCTTGTTGGAATCGGCGACCTCTTTTATC
>CAZJQW010000088.1:0-2060 GCA_964548575.1 uncultured Candidatus Saccharibacteria bacterium | reverse complement strand
GGATCGCGGCGCCGGCATTGTATCCACCTTCTGTCGAGGGGCCGCCGAATCCCTGAAACAGATACTGCCCCTGGCCGATACTCTCAACCATGGCTTCAGTGATGGGGAGGGAGTGAATAATAGTCCCTTTGGTTTTGCGGATTTCATACTGGTCGGCTATGAATTTTTCCGCCATTTCCCTCGATGGGAACGAAGCGATTTCTGTCATGCCTCCGTTGTTGTTGACGTAATCAACAGTAAACAAATCACCATAAGCATTCTTATATTCATGTAATAATAATCCATCTGATGCTATTATTGTGTGGATTTTTGCATCTTGTACCTGCGTGTCCCACTTCTTTCCGTACTTGTTTCCAAAGTCAACAAGCATCTTGTCGTAGAATCCCCGCATCCCTTCTCCGCCAACTTCAAGATCGAGGCCCTGGAGGTAGGTCAGCCCTGATATAACATCGCTTGCTTTTTCGCCTTCGCCATTTACTATTTTCTGCGTCAGTTCCTTGCCGACGATTTCTTCCATCGCTGTAGGGCTGACGTCGTCGCTTCGATAGACCTGCCCTCCCTCTTTGTCCCACACCACCAGCCGGTAAGAATCTTCTCCACGTTTTATGTACCCTATGGTTTCTATATATTTGGCGAGGCTGTATCGCTCGTTTTGCTGGTCGCCAGTGGTCCATCCTATTGCGTCGTATCCGTCATCCACGGCCATGCGAAGGATGCGCTTGAAGACAAATTCATGCCAGGTCTTTGAGAATGGGGCTGCAGGGACTTTCATGTATGTTCTTCTGAAGTACCTTTCAAGCTCCTGATTCTGCTCCATTGTCCTGTCTGCCGTCGGGATGTTCATCAAATCATATTTTCGATTTTCCTCTACAGGGCTAAGTGGTTCTATATAACCATTCTTTCTTCCTTTTTGGTGCCAATCGCTTTGAATTTCCTCGATAAACAGCATCTTGCCGTCTGTGGTCGTGCGGTCGTTTAGGCGCGTGTGGGCAAGGACGTTGGGTTCATTCCAGTGTTGTGAATAATATACTTCGTTTGATGGAGAATTACCTGCTTCTTGGTCTTTCTTTACAATTTCATACTGTTGCTTTAACTTTTCTTCAGAGTATCCTTCATAAGCCCAGCCGTTTTCTGCCTTCCACTGTTCATAGGTTTGTTTAATGTTTACCGGCAACGTGAAAAGCAACTCTCGGTAATTCGCTCCGCCGGGAAGTGTGTGTTGAGAGAATTTTGTGAAGCTGCGCGAGCTATCTGATTTCACCACTTCATGGATCCCGAGCTGGTTTGCCGCCAGGTAGTCTTTCACTTCCTGTGGGGTGCGCTTCTCATCGGTATCAAGGAATGTCTCGAGGTCGGTCCACTTTATTTCTTCTTGCTTGACCCCGGCATTGCGGAGGGTGTTTAGAATCTGTCTGCCTGGCTGTGGCCCTTTTATCTTCTGGTCGATTACTTCTTCTGCCCTAGAGAGCCACACGGGGCCTTTGGTCTCGTACTCTTCTCCATTAAGGATCCGCTCTTCTCGCCGTCCTTGATAGAGAATACGCGGATCGTTCTGATCCCATGTGCCGCGATTGTTGACTGATTTTATCTGGGTGGAATTAAAAACAATATATGTTGTCCCTTGTTCTGTCCAATCCCCTACACCTTCCCGAATATCCTTAACAATGATTCCATCATAACCTTTTTCTTTTGCCTCTCTAATGGTTTTTGCCTGGTATGCTGTGTCGTCGGTAAATTTCTGCCCTTCAAAACTTTCTATGATTAGTGGGCTTTCAAGTCGTATATAGGCTTCAAGTAAATCTCCTGGTGTGACATCAATATATTCTTCGGACTCACTATCGTATTCTTGTGTTACTACCTCCCCATATTCTCTTGGGTATCTAAAAATTTCCGCAACGTCTGGATTATCGGTAGTAAATATTCCTCCTCCTGCCTCGAATGATGTCGGGATAATTTCTTCATCAACTAGAGGACTGCCGCGATACACCACTAGCGGCGTCCCATTCTCATCGACAACCTTGGAGTTTTTAAACCATGCTTTGAATTCATCAGTCTCATAT
>CAZJQW010000087.1:0-2061 GCA_964548575.1 uncultured Candidatus Saccharibacteria bacterium | reverse complement strand
AACCGCGTGGTCTACGACATCACCAGCAAGCCCCCGGGAACGATTGAGTGGGAATGACCCACGGAATCCGAAAAAGCCTTGATATATAAGGGTTTTTCGCCTTTCCAAAGTCGTCCCGCGGACAAATTGAGGACATTTGCTTTTTTGCTAGAATAATATCAAGATGTCTCATCGCTCTCAAATCTAACTGTTTCTGGTTAGATTTGAGAGCTTTTTTATTCTTTTCAGCACCTTACCTCTCAAGTCTCGTAGGCAGGCGAAAAATAAAAATTTTCGTGTGAGGACAAATGAGGACACAAAAAACCGTTGATTTTTCTCCGGTAAATGTCCTAGCCAGTGAAGGGATTATTTCTCAACACTTACTCATAGGAGGATTTTTATATGGCGGAAAGCTTATTCGTTAGAGTTGACGAAGTGTGCCAGATGCTCGCAGTCTCCCGCGCTGAAGCGTACAGAATCATTAAAAGACTGAACGCCGAGCTTGCCGCACAGGGATATATCGTCATGACTGGCCGGGTAAATCGGAGATACCTCGAAGAGCATATCTACGGTTTCAGAACCGATACCACTCAAGGAGGTAAATAAAATGGGTGCTCACCTTGAAAACTGAATATCAGATCAGCAGGTACTTTACCTGTGTATCGAGCCACTCAGAGGGTACGCCATGACGCTGCTACGGCAGTCGAGCGAGAATCCCCTACTGAAGCTATCAAGTTGCTCTTGATAAGGCGAAGACATACACCGCGATTCCTTGGTATGTTCTCCGTTGAGATAGTCTGAGTATTTACTATCCAACTCGTGATCCAGAGAATCGTCATCTGAACCTTCGTCTATTTCATCTCCGGTATCGCTCTTTTCAAAGGCTTCAATCTTTCCATCTTCCATATATGAAGAATAAGAGTCATCAAGCTCATCAGAAAAATCTTCGTCAACTTCGCCCTCAGAAACTTCAGACGCGCTTTCAGCTTCACTTACTTCTGGCATTCCGACATCTCCATTCCGAGTAGTAGAGCTGTCGCCACTTACCTCAGTCGAACTTACTTCGCTGCTGCTGATCTCGCTCATAGAGCACCTCCTGCCTTTCTTGGTTAAAGACCTGCTGGGATGCAGGTAATTCTCTTTACATCATCTACGTAAGTTAATCGAAGCTCGGTATTATACACTTTCTTCAAGCGGGCTTCCGTCAGAATTTCACTGTATTCACCAGTTTCAAGTGTGCCACTTTTATCCAAGATTGCTACCTTTCCACCTAGCATCATACAATGATCCGGATTATGCGTTGTCATGATTACAGCGAATCCCTTTTCCCGTAGGGATGCAATCAGTCGCAATGTGTTGACTTGATTTCCATAATCCAAATGAGCAGTTGGTTCATCGAAAAAGATTGCTTGTGGCTTTTGAACAATCGCTCGTGCTATAGCTGCCTGCTGTCGTTCGCCGCCACTAATTTCTGTAATTGGGATATCCGTCAAATGAGAGATACCCATAGTCTCGAGCACCTCACGAGCCATTTCCTCATCCTCTTTTGAAGGGCGTTGAAACAGACCTACGCTATTAGCTCGTCCCATAAGGACATAATTAAATACAGAATAACCAAAGGCAGACTTTTGATTCTGCTGAACGTATCCAATTACCTTTGCAATGGACTTTGGGTCCATTGTTTTTATGTCCTTGCCGTTCAGGAGGACACTACCACTTTGAGGAAGCAATAAGCCACAAGCACAATTCAACAAAGTGCTTTTCCCAGCGCCGTTTGGGCCAAGAATAGAGATTAGCTCCCCTGGATACAGACTTAGCGAACAGCCGTCAAGAATCTTCTTTCTTCCAGTTGGATAGGTGAAGTTTATGTTGTTTACACATACAATTTGTTCCATGGCAGCCTCCTTAGTGTAGAGTCATTCTTTGCCTGTAAAGAAGCCATGCATAGAACGGTGCTCCAACAAGTCCTGTGATGATACCAAGAGGCACTTCTACCATTGCAATATTTCTTGCGATGGTGTCAACTCCAACAAGAAATACTGCACCAAGCAATGCTGCAGTAGGCATAAGCTTAGTGTTATT
>CAZJQW010000086.1:0-2154 GCA_964548575.1 uncultured Candidatus Saccharibacteria bacterium | reverse complement strand
CAATATCGGAATGCAGGAAGGCTCACAGCATCTTTCCATGATTTCATTAAGTAGTTTAATCGTATCAAGGTCTCCCCATCCTCTGAGGCCCTCTGTCCTCTTCAGAATATCCAACACGTTATCATATAGGTATACAATGCGGACATTTGATAATTCACTCAACCTATAATCAATCTCAGCAAATATCTTGCTAGCGGTATACTCATCATAACCTCTTTTAATAACGCCATAGGAATACTCAGTAAAATGGAAACGATCGAACCACATTGGAACACCAGAGAAATTCAATATGTCAATGAACGCTTTCATATAACCATAGATTGCATCGGGCATGCTAACGTTCAGAAATTCAGCTCGATTATTATGGATATATGTTCTATTCCCAACCTTTAGCTCATCAATCAACGAAGACTTACCAACACAATTCAAACCTTCAAAAATAATAGTTGGCTTACTCATCGTAATATCTCACCTCCGGCAAACCATTGCGTTTCCTTACCTTGTTTTGAACATCTATGAATGATTGGAATAACTCTTCATCGGAGATATTGCATGACATCGTTAGATTGATAAAGAATAGCAAACAATCAGTTAATTCCCCAAGTACTTCTTCATGATTGTGATATTTCTCATCGCCACCAGTTTTGCTCATACCACTTTTCCATCTCTTATCAGCTTGCAATACTTCGCCGATCTCAGAAACTAAACCAAGAGCATAAGGTGATATTAAATCAGGCCTATCACCTGGTAGGTCCGCACCAAGTAGTTGCTTTTGCAAATCTCTTTGACACATAAACATATATCGCAGTTTGTCCATCAAATCACCAGCTTTCTAGTCTTTACATTTGCATCTTTTAATATTTGCTTTGAAACTTTATCGTCATAATCAACTTTGTAAATGACTTCAGAAATACCACAATTTATAATCATCTTTGCGCATGTTAAACAAGGGAACGTTGTACAATACATAATGCTATTTTTAATGTTTACACCATTCTTTGCTGCTTGTATGATTGCATTTTGTTCGGCATGTAAGCCAAGACAAATATCAAGTTGAGTTCCTGAAGGAATATTCTGAATGTTACGAATACAACTCTCTTTGGTGCAATGTTCTATTCCAGATGGAACCCCATTGTAGCCTGTTGACAAGATGTTGTTATCTCGAACTATTATAGCTCCAACTTTTCTACGAATGCATGTTGCTCGCCTTGATGCCAATGTTGCAATGTCTGCAAAGTATTCATCCCACGAGGGTCTATTCATAGCTTGTACCTCTTTTCTTGATAATAAAAGCAACGGTTGTTAGCTGCAATATTCTAACACTTAGCCAAAGTTGTAGCCTACATTGGACCGTTGCTTGCACTACATATTATCGTCTTGACACCAAAGTCGTTTACTTACGCTTGCTTTTAGAAGATGCCTTTTTACGGGGAGGGGGTAATTCATCTTCTTCATCCTCATCATCAAAATCGTCATCATCGTCGAAGTCGTCGTCGTCCTCATCTTCTTCCTCTTCGACTTTGCGTTTCTTAGACTTAGCTGGGGCTTTCTTTGACTTCTTAGGAGTTGGCTCATCATCCTCATCATCGTCATCGTCCACATCAAATGGAACGTCATCATCGTCTTCGTCTTCATCAACTGATTTTCTGGACTTTGGTTTTGCTACTTTTGATTTGCGCTTTGTGTTTACGCTTACTTCTTCATCGTCATCATCTTCGGTAACAGTTCCATCGCTTTCCTCTGTAATTCTGTTGAAAGCTTCAAGACACATCTTTAATACTTTCTTTTCGCTGAAGATTTTGACATTCTTATCGAAAGTTGTTTCCTTTGGAACAGCGGTACATTGATATGCAGTACCAGTGCCTGTACCATTTCTTGTGATAACGATATCCTGTCTTGTAATATCGCCAACAACTTCGTAGATTGACATTAACGAGAAAATTGGTGTAGCTTTGTTGGCTTTGTATAAGAAGAGCTCAACTTGTTTTGTCTCATAATTATAAACATTCCAACAATATAAAGTATTCGTTCTTGCTTCAGGATTGTTACAGTTCGGGCAGTCTTTCCCGAATTGTTCTAAACACGGATGGTTGAAACAATTCCACTTGTCATGGAATACAATTTGAACACAATCCTCGAAGTTTTGCAGGAAAC
>CAZJQW010000085.1:0-2185 GCA_964548575.1 uncultured Candidatus Saccharibacteria bacterium | reverse complement strand
TGACTCTCCATTTCTTTCTGGTTTTCTCGATATGGTCGATATTCGACTTGGTCGTCATGGACTGGATAATATTCTGCACCTTGACGCCGAAATACCTGGTCTTCCCTGGCATCGAAGGAAACAAAGCATATAAGGATTACGCGTTTCACCTGAAAGGACTCGTCTTTATTCCGGCTTCGTTTATACCATCCTCGATACTCTCGTTGATCGTACTGGGGATAAAGGCACTCATGTGACCTATCTTTACCGAGAGAGGCTTTAGTTATGCGTCCCACTGGATATCGCACACCATCATGGAGCTTGTCGGTTTGTGCCGAGCGAAGCGGACGCATATAACCGTACCAAAGAATTTTACAAGTTGAAGTATTTATTGTAAAAGGGGCTTCCGACTTTCGTGTGGAACTAGAAACCAAAATCAAGACCTCCAAAATGAAAGAGTATAGCCATTCTGAACCGAGCTCTATTCCTGAAACCACACGCCATTCTCTTGATTCTTTGAATACAGGAGTTCACTGACTCAAGCATCGCGTTACTAAGGCGCATACGAATCGCATTCATGATCCCCCAGAAATAATGCCGAATCATCTTGCCAACCTTCTTCACTGGTTCGAGTTTGCATCGGCTGATCCATGCAAGTAGTTTCTTCCAGTGTTTCTTTGCAACACCAAGATACCGATACTCCCAAATGATTGAAGCGACTTCTTTGATTCGCCAGGCTCGTGCGGTCTTCAAGCTCATCCGTGTGAGTTCAAGAAACGCAGGTCTATCTCCAGTTCTGTTGTCTGTCCTCTCGGAGTTCCTTAACCATTCGTACTTCGTCCCAATGAGGTCATTTCCCTTGCCTTTCGTACGAAGAGCTTTGCTCTCCTTCGCCCTCACCTTGTCCACGGCCTTATTGAAATGCTGGGATACGTGGTATCGATCAAACGCGATGAGCTTCTCCCAGTCTTTGAAGTTGTCCTTTGTCGCCTTAATGAAGGGATCCCACATATCCATCGAAATCCCCTGTAATCCCGTCAAATCCGCTTCTTCTTGGGTCTTGAACCATGTATCCAACGTCTCTGCTTTGCGATTCTGAAGGATATCAAGTACGGTGTTGGTATCCTTGTCCAAGATCACTGTCACATATTCATGCCGTTTCTGGTATGAGGTCTCGTCGATCCCGATGTTCTTAGGTTTCGCTTTCTGCCGTTTCGATAATCCCCGCTTGACGGCTCGCTCTTGAATACCTGCTATCTGATCCCAAGACAACGCGAACATGGCAGCCACCTCGCTTATGGGCGCGGTCTTCAACCAGCAACATACGAGCCGTTCCATTTCGAGGGTAAAGCGACTGTTCTTTTCCGCCCAAGGTACTGGCAGTTGGAGTACCCCATGTTCAACGCAACGTACTCTCGGTATATCTGCCTCGATAATCGTCTTGTGATTACACGAATCCAAATGTCTCCATCGTCTTGGCTTGCGATCATGAATTGGTGCCGGCTTCTCACATAGTGGGCAGTATGTTTCTGCCCCTTCAGTATATGAGACAATGATTCGAACTTCCTTGATCATTCCTTCGCGAATGACTTCTTGGACTGCCCAGGGCGATTGAACGCCAAGGATTTCGTTGTAGAATTCTGATAGGGTTTCTCCACTCATGTGGCTATTTTACACGGTTATTCCACACGAATTCCAGAAGCCCCAATACTTTCCGATTCTATAATATGATCAAAGACGAGCTTATCTCCATTCATAAAGCAGTATACGCGTTTGTATCCAGTAATATTTTCTTCATTTATCCCAATCCGTCTTGTCAATCTTTTCTACGTCTTTGATTCTATTATCAAATTCATTTTTCTCCTTTGATGTCCATTTCCCAAATAATTCTGCGAAGGACTTTCTTTTAGCAGCTTTTTGATCAGAAAATAATGAATTTTGAAGCAGATACTTGACTGTACGGTTTTGACTTAAACCAAATTTCCTTGCTTTTTCTGATATTTTTTGATCGAGATCGTTATCAATTCCATGTATGGTTATTGACTTCATAAGGCCTCCATATGAACCAATATTATATTCCCTATAGTTCATTTTTTAGTGCAGAACAATAGCCATAAAAAGAATACACCCGAGGCTCTTGCAAAACTCTCCTGGGTTTTGATATATCCTCACCCATTTGCCATCGTAATGCGGAGCGCGGGTGGAG
>CAZJQW010000084.1:0-2222 GCA_964548575.1 uncultured Candidatus Saccharibacteria bacterium | reverse complement strand
AGACCAAGATATAGAGAAAGACTGAGGCTGAGGGTAAAATTAGGAGTGCATTCCAAGCCCATGAATTTCAGGTGCACTCATTCTCTGCGCCTCTGCGTCTCCGCGGTTTAATCCAAAAAATAACTCCCTATCTTGCGATTCCGAACCTCGCCTTTATCTTCTATTTGGATTTAACCGCGGAGACGCAAAGACGCAGAGGAGGGCAGGTTATTGACATTGTAGTATGCCTACACCTCCCCTCAGTCTCAGCCTCCGCCTATATCCTAACTATTACCCATAAGTACAACTTTTTCCAAGGTCATCCGCTGGTACTGATTGGAGGATTATATTTGGAGTTTAGTAAGTGCATACATACGCGTAAAGTCCTGAAGTCTCTGCCATCCTCTCCAAAGATGAGTTGGGCCTGGAACAGGATCAGATCTACGAGCCATATATCCACCGAGCTGAGCTATCCATTTGGTAGCTTTTTTAGCATTGAACTCGCGATGTTTAATCGAGGAGCTATGTGTAACGGAATAAAGTACGTCGCATTCTACCTGAGACAAAAGAGCGGTGGCAGGGGCACTTGGAGAAATTCTGTTGAAACGAGTCAGCATGAGCAGCTTCCAAGCAATTATTGAGCTAAGAGTCAGATACGGGATTCTCCTATGATTTTTTTCAAGTCTTGCATGTTCAACTTTGCAGCCAGACTTAAGTATTCGATGTAGAATTTCTATTTGCCAACGCTGTTTGTACCATTGAGTACGCAGCTGAGCTTTTTGTACAGAGTCTGTGGGGACATTGGTAAGAAGCATCCAAGAGAGTGGTTCATCTACATTGAGTGGCGGATCTTGCTCATTCACATAAACAGCATAGAGAGAAACCGTCGGCAATTTGTTTCCTCGCGGTCTATCTATGGGACATCTGAATGTCACGGGAGCGTAGCGAATTTCGATAGTTGTCGTTCGTTCAGTTCGACCTGGTTGTCGAGGGACCAGGATTTTTTCAGTAGCTACAACTTCTTGCTCTTCCATGAATTCCCACAACTTGGGGCACTCAGGGATACAGCGATTAAACTTAGCTCGTACGAGATATTGTGTACCAATTTTTTCCGCCTCTGAGAAAAAATCATAGATATCTGCTTCTCTATCGCAAACTGTTATCACTTTACGTCTATTTGGAAGGCGAGAGGTATAATCCTGTAATGCCTCAAGCCATCGAAAACTTTCTTTGTCTTCTATAGGTTTTTTAGCGCGACTCTTCGCTTTGCCGTGCTCCTCTGGATCACGAGCCCATATCTTTTGGTGAAGAAGTCCAAGAGGAAGCCCGTGAGCAGTTATCGCCATAGATGTATGCATCACAAGCCCCATGGATGAAGAATGAAGCTTTCCAATCGGACCTAAATCGCTCGACGATTTCATATTACTATAATTCAAAAAACTAGTGTCTTGAATAATTAAAACTTCCTCTGTTTGTTGGTTTATCCGTTCAATCGTTCTCTTGACATGAGGACTCGAAATGAACTCGGGTTGTACTTTTTTGTTGTCAAAAAACCTGTATGCTGCTTTCGTCTTTTTCCATACTTCACTCGCTTGGTTAATGGGAGCTTCTGGATGTTTCGCCAAGTGCTCTGCTACCACAAGTAAACGCAAAAAAAGCCTTCTGTCTCCGAACTGAGCAGTGTGGAACTCTTCTCGCACCCACTCGCACTGCTTGACCTGTGCGATCTCTTTTTTGAATTCTTTCTCTTGCATTGTTGCCTATCTTCAGGTATATTGCCTGAAGATGTCAATACAAAAAAATTATCCGCAAACCATTAAAGTGCCGGGACCGATACTCCCGGGATCTATTGCCGTAGTTTGGATTCGCTGTGGGAAAAAGAATTGTTTATGCCATAAGGATCCAGAACAAAAGCACGGGCCCTACTATCAATGGTCCGGAATCATCGATGGAAAACGAACCAGTAGAATGATTCCTTCTAAAATGCTAAAAGAATGCCAAACCAGAATCAGAAATTACGAAAAGCTTTGTGCTCAAATTGAGACTCTAAAAACAAGGGCAGTAGAAAATGCTCCTTGGAATATAAAACCACCTTAAATGCTCTCTCGAAATTGCCTCAGGATTGGCACTGACCGCCCCTGGAAAAAGTTGTACTTATGGGTAATAGTTAGGCCTATATCTTGGCCTCGGCCTTATTCTTGGTCTAACTCTATGCCAAGAAAAGCAAGTCATCGAAAAAATTG
>CAZJQW010000083.1:0-2247 GCA_964548575.1 uncultured Candidatus Saccharibacteria bacterium | reverse complement strand
TGGACTCGCATCTGGACTGGAAAAGTCGGAGAAGAGAAGTTCACCTTGGTGGCAGTCGAGCCCAAGACAGGACGGACGCATCAGATCAGGGTTCATATGACAGCCATCCAGCACCCAGTAGTATCCGATCCATTATATGCAGAAACAAAGCCCAAAGTACTAGGATTTGAAAGGGTGGCCCTGCATTCATTGACCCTAGAATTCATGAATACTTCAAATAAAGCCGTACGGATCTTTGCGCCTTTACCATCGGATTTTGAAAATGCCACCAAAGAATGCGGTATTCCTCTTGAAACTTTGGAGTCCTTGTGATAATGTAGTCCCACTATGGCAACCAAGGTAATTACGCCCATAAACGTAGAAGAGCGCCGGAATATCGATATCCGACCTGGCGATACAGTTCGCGTTTGGCAGAAAATCGAAGAAGACAAAGGCAAATTCAGGCTTCAGGCATTTGAAGGCATTATTCTAGCTAGGAAACACGGCAAAGAGGCTGGAGGAACTTTCACAGTCCGAAAGGTTGTTGGAGGCGTCGGAGTAGAGAGGATCTTCCCTCTATTTTCACCCATGATCGACGAGATCGAGATGATCCGCCGAGCCAAGGTCCGCCGAGCTAAACTTTATTTCATACGCAGGAAAGCTGCAAAAGAGATCCGCAGACAGATGCGCCGAATCCTCGCCACGAAGGACGCCGCCGAAGCAAACCCAGAGACAGTCACTCCAGTCGAAACTGTTACCGAAGAAAAGAAAGAAGAGTCTTCAAAATAATCTTATCAACAAAAACGCCAGACAGAGGGCGTTTTTTTGATGTATAATATGTTCATTAAAATAATCTAAATAAAATGAACGAACAAGAACCGGGCAATGTCCCAAACTCTACTCCTACTCCTGCTACTACACCTCCGGCTCCGCCAGCACCACCAGCACCGCCAACACCTCCTCAGGCTTGGTCACCAGAACCTTCACAGAATGGTGGGGGGTCTAACAAATTGTTAATTGGGATTATTGTTGCGATCGTCGCTCTTATCCTACTGGGCGGTATCGCTTATGCATATACGACGTATTTGGCTCCGAGTGGGGGAGGAATAGGAAGCAAGCTCTCGGTCGAGCAACTCCTCAGCAAATCTATGAAGAAAATGGCGACTGTCGATAGTTTTGTCATGTCGTTCTCTGTTAATGGAGATATAAAAGACTTAAACAATACTCCACAAAGCACGTTTTCCATTTCCGTCGATGGTCCTATCAACATTTCAAAAGCAGATAAAAAGGTGGTTTTCGATTTTTCTAACAAGATCAAAGTTGATCTGACTTCGGCTTCTTCTAGCGGGGGAGCGAACCTTGGGATAGGAACAAGGTTTGTAGATGAAAAATTATTCGTCAATTTTAGCGATATGAGCCTGACCTACGTACCCGTCGACCCTAGGGAGGCTATGAGCGCCGCTATGATCACTGGTATGGTCACAGGTTTTAGCGAACAATTGAAAGGCAAGTGGATCTCGTTCGAGGATCTTCAGAAAGAGGCAAAGAATATAACTTCGAAGAATAAAGAGAGCTCAGATCTCATGAAGAAGTATTTTGATAAGGGCAATTTCGAGACTGTGATGAGCGATGTTGAAGAAGCAGACTTGAATGGTATGCCCACCTATAAATTTACAGTGAGCACCAAAGGCTCGCAGTCTCTGATTGATCTTATTCAGAAATCTATCGCTGAAGACCTCACTCTCAGCCAAATGCAAAAAATAGAGGTCACCTCGAAGATGGGACAGATGGAAGATCTATTGAGCAAAGGTATTTCATTTGATGTTTGGATAGGGAAGTCTGATTTGTATACTCATAAGGTGGCATTTTCAAAGATGACTGTTGAAGATAAGGAGTCAAATACGAAGAGTGGGATTCAATTCACGATGAATTTCAGTGGATTCAATCAGCCCGTAAATGTTGTCGCACCTGTTGGCGCTATCAAATTTGAAGAGCTGATGAGTGACGTTTTCGGCGGAGGTCTGATTCCAGCTGTGCCTCAAACGCCTGCAAAAAAGCCGGTGGCACCAGTTAAGAAATAGATTGAACAAATATGTGCGCAGGAGAGGACTCGGTCACGACTCTCGCGAGACCAGTCTCGCTCGGTCGCGACCCCGCCTCGCGGCTCGCCGTGCTCGGCTCGCACGCTACGGCCTTCTCGTCCTCTCCTGCATCGCAATGATGCTTCATTCGAAGCCCATTTAGGGCTTCTCATGAATCATTGTGCGC
>CAZJQW010000082.1:0-2256 GCA_964548575.1 uncultured Candidatus Saccharibacteria bacterium | reverse complement strand
GCCGCTTCCACCATCTTCAAGTTCTTCAATGCTTCCATGGCTATATCAGAAACGCCCCATTGTTTAATTCCAGATAACTGACCTGCGCCACGTTGCGCTAGATCGAGCTCTGCGAGCTCAAATCCATTCTTGGCAGTCTGCAAAGCTTTGAGTCGCTCAATCGATTTCTCTGAATTTGTTTCTGTGAATGCAAAGCAGTACGCTTGGTGCGAGCTTCTCATGACTCGGCCTCGAAGCTGATGAAGTTGAGAGAGTCCAAACCTTTCGGCGCCTTCTATGACGATCACTGTTGCATTGGGCACGTTCACTCCGACTTCGACTACAGATGTAGCACAAAGTATGTGGATCCGTCCTGATTTGAATTCATTCATAACTCGATCTTTTTCATCAGACTTCATTTTGCTGTGCATTATTCCGATCTCTCGATCTGGGAAGACTCTCTCTTTGAGACGCTTGGCTTCTTCTTTTACAGACTTGGCGATTATGGCAGCTTCCTTATCTGGATCTGGTTCATCGATACGAGGGCAGATGACGTATGCTTGTCTACCAGCAGCCAATTCGATGCGAATACGTTCGTAAGTCTCTTCTCGTTTGTTCGGCAGAACCAATTCAGTGATAATAGGTTTTCTTCCAGCGGGAGATTCGTCGAGCAAAGTAAGATCTAGATCGCCATACATCGTGAGGGCGAGGGTCCTCGGGATAGGCGTCGCAGTCATCGAGAGCAAGTGAGGAGCGACTCCGCCTTTTTTTACAAGCTTGGCTCTCTGGGCTGTGCCGAATCTGTGCTGTTCGTCGATGATCGCAAATGCAAGATTTTTGAATTTTACTCCAGTTTGGATGAGGGCGTGCGTACCAATGAGGACTACTATCTCTCCATTTTCTGCCCACTTGAGAAGTTGAGTTCTCGAAATATCTGTCCAGCCTTTTGGATTGACCTTTGAAGGGAATTTGCGGCAACCAGAACCTGTGATGAGTCCAATCTGGATCGGCATATATGAGAAATACTGGATGAATGATTCGAAATGCTGTGTTGCTAGGATTTCGGTGGGGCACATGAAGGCTGTCTGCAACCTCTCAGGTCTCGAAGTCATGACTGCATACGCTGCAGCCGCTGCCACTGCTGTTTTGCCTGAACCGACATCGCCTTCAAGTAGTCGAGACATAGGATGCTCTCTCTTCATGTCGGAGATTATCGCTTCCACAGCGCGAGTCTGTGCATTTGTCGCTTGGAATGGAAAGCGGCGTACGAATTCTTGGACGTGGTCGTGACTCGTATCTACTTTGAATGCAGGATTGTCTTTTGAAGCTACGCGCGCCTGTTGCTTTCCGAGCTGTATGGTGAATATCTCCTCGAATGAGAAGCGCTTTCGTGCAGAGAGAGCATCGTCAGTTGTAAGAGGCGCATGTATCCAGATAAGGGCAGTTTTGATCCCCGGCAGGTGATATTTTTCTAGTATGGGCTCGGGTATCGGCTCCTCGATCGATTCCAATATTCCACTCTTGAAAACTTTTTGCAGAGAATGATATATCCAGCTGGAGCTTATCCCTCGAGATTCGGGGTAGACAGGGTAGAGAGTGTGCGCTTCGGCATTGGATCCAAAAAGAGAATCTCCTACACCTATCGGCAACGAATTTACTTGCTCGATCTTTGGGTTTGAAAAATAGAGGACCTCTTTTCCGCTCTCATCTTTTTTCTTTCGTGCAGACACTTTGCCTTCGATGCGAGCGAGCATCCCTTCGGTGTACATCTTGGCGACATATGGCTGATTGAACCAGATGCACTTGATACGTCCGCTCTCGTCTTCGATCGAAGCTTCGGCCATGGCGATCTTTGTTTTGAATCCCTTGGAGATCTTCAAGCCTGATATTTTGCCGTAGATCGCAGCTGTATCGCCTTGATTGAGCGAATCTATGGATCGCGCTTCTGCTGTGTCGCCATACCTCACTGGAAAATGATATATGAGGTCTTCTATTGTATGTATTCCTAGGCGCTTCAAAGCATCTTTTTGAACGGGTGTGATGCGGAATTGGTCGGAAATACGGGTTGTTAATAGCATGAGTAAATTATATATGAGTTCGTGGAGAAACAGAAAGTATATCAAACTAGAAACAGGAAGTTTTTTTGTGGGAAAGGAAGTTCCTGAAACAGCCGAGAATGTAGCCAGCGATTAGCGCTTCGAGGCTGCTTGAAGGAATCTTCCTGCTGAATTCAATAAGTAATTGCAACACCAGTACGTGCTAATAATACTTCAAGTG
>CAZJQW010000081.1:0-2326 GCA_964548575.1 uncultured Candidatus Saccharibacteria bacterium | reverse complement strand
ACCAAGCGAAACTATGGCTAACATTCGTTAAGCGTCTTTTGTGCTGTCGGAGCTTGACTTAAATATACTTAGTTTTTTGTTGTATTGATGCTAAAATGTACAGCAATTACAATAATTATTAGCACATCTAAATTTTATGGATCAAAATAGCCAAGAAAGCGCTCGCAGAGTCATACACATTTCAAAAAAGAAACTGATATTGACCATCATAGTCCTCATCATATTAGTCATAGTTGGATTTGTACTCACGCAGTCCAGATATTCTGCGTCTAGACCTATTCTCATGGTCAATGATCCCTCGACAGGTGTAACGAGCGAGAGAAGCTATGCGAATATGCCATCACAATCGCCGGCTGATTATGACATGTCGAGCTCATATGAACCGAACTCCTACCCCTATAGAGACAACAAAACTACAGACATCACTGACACGCGAGAATTTTTGAAAACAACATATTCTGCGAACATCAAGACCCGCAATGTTGCGAGCACTGTCACGACTGTAAAGAATATTGTGAAAGGCGCCGATGGCAGAGTGGACGACTATAGGAGCTCGGAAAAGTCGGGATACGTTAGTTTCGTAGTAGCCAAGAGCAAGTTCGAAGCATTTCGTGCCGAAGTCGAAGCTCTAACAAATAGAAAACTATATGCAGAGACAATAAGCTCACAGAATCGTCTCGGCACGAAGCAGAACATCGAAGAAAGATTGGATAGCGCGGACGGCAGGCTCACTCAGCTAAAATCTGAAAAGCAGTCTCTAGAGAATACTCATAGCGCAACTCTTTCCGCGATGAATAGAGAGCTCTCTAGGATCCAAGGAGAATTGCTCGCAGTCAGACAAAATATTTGGAACATTACAGATGATACGAGCGAAATCCTTTTCGCGTCTTGGAAGAACCAAGAGACCGCACTCATAACCCAAGAAGCCACTCAAAAAGAAAGAATAAATATAGAGAACACTACATTCAACAGACAGAAGCTGAGCTTGGACAATCAGATCACAAATCAGCAGGCTGTTCTGACTTCTGTCGGGAAACAAGACACGAACTTCATGAACGATATCGAAACAGTGAACGGTTCCGTCTATGTGAACTGGGTCAGCATGTGGCAACTCGCCAAGATATTCTCGCCGATCTCCCCTGTCCTCGTCATCATCATCCTTATCGGACTGGTGTGGATGTATCTCAATCACAAGAAGATAACACCAAAGATCGTGATTATATAGTGCTTTTTGTTCCCGAGATATACGAGCAGATCCTCCAGCCTGAGCTCGACGAATCTACATCCTCGCAAAGATTCTTCCAGACTTTTTCATGATTCAGATCTGGTATGCCTACCGCAGCAGAGCTAGTCAGAGCCATATGCAATTGCTTCAAGATACGAGCCGCGATGATGTCGGGCTCATGACTCCATTCTATATTGGGAAATCCTGAGTCGAGTCTCTGGCCAATTCTCTGCAAAGTGTCGAGCCTGTCCTCGAGCGATCTGATCTCGCCGGAATAGAGATATTTTCCCAAGCCGAACTTCTCTCTTTTGATCGAATCTATTCTCCTTGAGATCTGATCCATCACTATGAAGACTTGTTTGGCATCAGCGTAGCCGTGATGGTCGAGCATCTTCTCGTGGAGGAGCGCCTCGATGTGATTGAATTGTATCCTTAGTCCGAGACGCTCTTCGTATATTGATTTCAGATGCAAAGCAGTCTTCTTCGCTGAATCGATCATGTCTATGAATCTGTTCAGATTGTGTAGAGTCCATTTGTCGCTATGGTCGAGCTCGCCTTTGAGCGTATTCAGGGCAATCGTGAATTTCTCTTGTAGTAAGTGCAAGTCTTGGTCTTTCTTGGCTATGGCAAAAAGAGCTTCCTCCATCTCTCGTATGTCTTTCGATGAATGGTCTGGAACTTTCGGCTTCATATTCGGTGAGATCTTCGATAGTTCATGCAGGTCGGAAACTATCTTCTGACAGCTTTCTTTTATGCCCTCGATAATGTCGCGCTTCGAAGGAGTCTTCGCTCGGCCAGTGCGAGTGCGACCTTTCGACGCCGATATTTTTGCAGTCGAGTTTTTTGCAGGCGCCATTTTTTTTGCAGGCTTTTTATTCTTTGCTTTTGATTCCGCGCTTTTTGCAGTATTCATTTCTTTCTTGGCTGGCATGGTTTCATTATAGCAAGAAATGCCGTTCACACGAAAAATATCCAATTTGAAATAGAATGACCTCCTCCCCGGGCTAGTCGTCCGGGGTTTCCTTGGTATTAAAAACCACCATCCTTTGATCTGTACCCCATAAAGTGGACACTAAATAAAGTGCCCACTTTTTCTTTTTG
>CAZJQW010000080.1:0-2339 GCA_964548575.1 uncultured Candidatus Saccharibacteria bacterium | reverse complement strand
GCAGATGAGCGATGAACTCTTTTGCCAGATCGCCTACATAGATCAGATTCATCGCTGCGTCGACATCAATTCTTGGCGTCTCATTATGGGTCAGCTGATGGCAGAAGGTTGCGACAACAGTGTTGTAATATGGTCGGCTGAACGGTCCAAATACATTCGGGATAACAAAGTGCGAGAAAATCGCATGGTTCTTTTCTGCCCATGCTGCAAACAGCTCTGCTCCCTCTTTCTTTGAGTTACCATAGAGATTGCCTCTGGTTTCCTGAGTAGAGGAGGAGAAGAGAATATGCGGAGTCACGCCAGATGCTTCCATTGCCGCGATGAGTTTTTTAACGAGCGAGATATTGGTTGTATAAATCTCTTTCTCGTCGCCGCGGTTCATAGCAGCAAGATGGATTACGGCATCACAGCTTACCACAAACTGCTGCAGTCCGGCAGGATCATTGAAGTATTTTTTTTCGAAGGGGATTATCTTGTATTTATCCGGGAATAAGCGGAGCTGCTGCACTGTGTGATAACCGATGAAGCCGTTTTGTCCGGTTATGCCGACTCTAAATTTCATATGATCGGGTGTTTAAGTGCTTCCTGAATCTCACGAAGCGAGAGCAGAAGTTCCTTGGTTTCGTCGAGGCTTAAACGTCTGGTATTGAATGAATTGTAATCATCTGTTGGAATCGACACCGCTTTTCCTTCGGAGAAGTATTTATCGTAATCAATCTTTTCCAGATTCCGGATCCGGTAGTAATCATCATACTCCACCGCTTTCATGAGCTCTTCGCGTGTCACCAACGTCTCATGCATCTTTTCTCCCTCACGTATCCCAATGGATGTGATCTCGGCATCCGGCTTGAATAAATCTCTCATTGCCTCAGCCATATGCTGAACAGTTGCCGCAGGAGATTTCCGGACATGGATGTCGCCGTTTTCACCATTTGCCATCGCAAAGAGCACAAGATCAATCGCGACCGGAAGCGGGAGCAGGAATCTGGTCATATTCGGTTCGGTAACGGTGATCGGAAGCCCACGCTGCATCTGTTCTAGGAAGAAGGGGAAAACAGATCCGCGGGAGTACATAACATTGCCATAACGAACTCCACAAAATATCGTATCTGATTTGGAGCTGCGAGCCTTGGCCAGCATGAGTTTTTCCATGAGCGCTTTGGTCATACCCATAGCATTGATAGGATAGACTGCTTTGTCTGTACTGAGAATGACGACTTTTTCTACATTCTGCTCCTCGGCAGCGTCAAGGACGTTGGAGGCACCAAGGATATTGGTTTTGATCGCTTCAAGCGGGAAAAACTCACAAGAGGGAACCTGCTTTAAGGCGGCTGCGTGGAAGACGTAGTCAACATCGTTTTTCATGACTTTCGTAACAGAGTCTTTGTCCCGAACATCCCCGACAATAAAGGTGAGTTTGTCGTTCTGGAACTCGTTCCTCATATCAAACTGCTTCTTTTCGTCGCGGCTGAAGATGATGATCTCTTTCGGATTTGCGACCTCAAGGATCTTCTCAACGACCTGATGACCAAAGGAGCCGGTTCCGCCGGTCACAAGGATCGTTTTATTGTCTAATGCATCTTTGTGACTTCTATTCCCATTTGTACTGCTCATATCTTTTTCCTATAGATAAGGTGAGTTTTTATTTACTATACGTTCACCGGACAATATAATACTACTCTCCTTTATCCATCATACGAACAATTTTACAAATGAACGATTTCGGCAGTATTTTTTTACTGAACAAAAATAATCCATCTCGTAATGAAGGAATGCTCCATCTAACGCAGAAACTAAGGTATTTCGTATAGACATCACAATATAATTTTGCAATACCTTTGTTTTCTGTTGGAAACAAATCATATTTTGAAACCATTGTTAACAGATTCTTTCGTGTATTATCAAACTCTAGTACACAGTGCTTCCTCCTAACGTTTCCAACTTGTTCTGGATGAATTCTTGTTTGAGCAAGACGCTGGGGAAGAAGATAGGTTGCATATTCTGTTGAAATTCTAAACCACATTTCATAATCCTGCGTACATCGAAGGCTCTCGTCAAAAAGTCCCACTTTCTCAAAACAGTCCCTATGAACTAGCGCAGTAATCCCATGAATATAATTCCCAGACCTCAACATTCTACGTAAATTTTCGCCAGAAGGATACCAACAACCATTGCTCCCATATAATATCTCATGATTCGGATTAATGTAGGAATATCCGCCATAATACACTCCACCTCCTGGATTTTCCAGAATAAACCTGACTTTTCTCTCAATATTTTCCACAAGCCAAAGATCATCATGACTCAGCCATGCAAACCACTCACCCCGCATATTCTGA
>CAZJQW010000079.1:0-2357 GCA_964548575.1 uncultured Candidatus Saccharibacteria bacterium | reverse complement strand
CATTTTGTATTGACTATAGCCATTCTGGACTCTTGGTCTGGCTCAGGTATGTCAACGATCATCCCGACACTAAATCTGCCACGAAGCCTGTCTTCTATACCAGGGATGATGTTGGGGTGCCTATCTGATGAGAATATGAGCTGGCGGCCTGTATCATGGAATGTATTGAAGAAATGGAACAGTTCCTCTTGGAATTTGTCTTTGTTTGAGAAGAATTGGACGTCATCCATGATAACTACGTCGTATTTTCGATATCTATCTTTGAATTGTTGGACTTTGCCTTCTTGGATAGCTATGAAGAATTCTGAGCCGAATCTTTCTGATGTGAGATAGAAGACCTTCTTATTTGGGTGAAAGCTCTTTATGGAGTTTCCTATAGCTTGAATAAGGTGCGTTTTTCCTCTTCCAGTGCTCCCGTATACAAATAATGGGTTATAGACTTGGCCAGGTGACTTGATGATGCTCTGAGAAGCCGCGTGGGCTAGCTCATTGAATGGCCCAACTACAAAGGTTTCGAAGGTATATCGGGGATTGAGGTTGTCTTCTTTGTTGATATAGAAGTCTTGTAGGGGCATAGATATGGTCGGAGCCATGTTTGACCTCGATCTGCACTCCTTCTTTGTATCTTCTTTGATGATGATGTACTCCAAAGCGCGCACCTTGTCGTTCATTTGGCGCAATATGCGGAGTATGGAGTTGTGGAACTTTTTGAACAGCCACTCTTGAGTGAAGGAATTTGGGACGCCGAGGTATACAACCCCTTCTTCTTCTCGGACTATGTTCGTTTCTTTGAACCAAGTAGAAAAATTTGCCTGCGACACGGAGGATTCAATCTCGATGAGAGCAGTCTGCCACATTTTTGAGTAGTCATTCATGGGCATTTAGAGTGTTCATAGTATATACCTGTTTATATTTCTGCAAACTTGTGGAGAGTTCTAAAATATGTTGATAAGGTGTGGATTGTCTAGAGGTCCGACCTCACTTAGGTCCGACCTATAGACACCCTAGACATAACAACGGATTTCGTATACTATGCTCGTATGTCATTTACGTATAATCCAAAAAAGAGGAAGCGCGCCAAGTCCCATGGCTTTCGTGTCCGCATGAAAACCACTTCTGGACGAAAGATTTTGGCCAAGAGAAGAAACAAAGGCCGAAAGCGAGTCGCTGTATAATATGTTACCTCGAAGAGAGAGAATCTCTGTTCAAAAATTCGATCTTATAATGGAAAAAGGGAGAGTTGTTCACTCTCCCCTTTTTCTCTTGCGTTATATAGAGGAAAAGGACGCAAAAAATAGCCGTTTCTCTGCAGTTGCTCCACAAAAGATAGCCAAGAAGGCAGTGGAGAGGAATAAATACCGTAGGATGATCTACGACTCAATCGCACCTCTTATAAGCTCTACGAGACCTGTTTCGGGAATATTGATTGCAAAAGTAGGGATCAAAACAGCCATAAGACCAAATATTACATCGGATCTCCAAAATCTTTTTGTAAAAGCCGGCTTAATAAAGTAAGATTATCCTCATGTCATATATATATCAAAATGTGATCTTCAAACCCCTTTACAATCTTCTGGTAGGAATCATGGACGTTATTCCAGGGATAGACATCGGTATAGCAGTTATCATCTTTACGATCATTATTCGATTCATCCTCTACCCTCTTTCCAAATCTTCCCTTCTCACACAAGCTAGAATGAAAGAGATCGAGCCAGAAGCTGCCAAAATTAGAGCTCAATACAGCAATGACAAACAAACTCAAGCTCTCAAGATTATGGAGCTCTATAAAGAAAAGAAAATTAAGCCTTTTTCGAGCATCCTACTACTCCTCATCCAGTTGCCCGTCCTATTTGCTCTTATTTCTATTTTTTACAAGATCATCCCTGAGATAAGACCAGAGCTACTTTACAGCTTTGTAAGCTTGCCATCTCTAAAGCTCAGCTTCTTGGGTATGTCTCTCACTCAAAAGAGCTTGATATTATCCTTAATCACAGGCGTCGCACAGTATCTACAGATGCATTTCTCCATCGCGTCTAGCCAGAACAAAGCGACAGAGGCAAATCAAAAAAGAAATAACAATGACAACATAGATCGTGCGGCTCAGATGTCGGCCAATATGCAAAGCCAAATGAAATTTATGTTGCCTATCTTGGCCTTCGCCTCTACTTATTGGCTCATCCCTCTCAAATTCCCCCAAGCGGCAGCTGTTATTGCCCTATATTGGGCGACAAGCGCCTTGTTCACACTCGTTCAAGAGCTATATATAAAGAAGAAATATATAGATAACAAAAAAGCGGTTTGACCGCTTTTTTTAATACCAAGGAAACCCCGGACGGAGGGGACCCCGTAGTCCGGGG
>CAZJQW010000078.1:0-2384 GCA_964548575.1 uncultured Candidatus Saccharibacteria bacterium | reverse complement strand
GTTAGTGAAGATACTGCCATTGTCTGATTTGATTGCATGTATTCGGTGCGGAAATTGGCAAGTACCCCATATACTAGACACAGTTGTACTGAATGAATGTACGGCCGCACATGCTAAAATCAGGTGGATTAATCATCCACTCAAATAGCAAACATCACCGATCAGGCACTAAAGAATCGGATCATTGAAAAGTTAAAAAGCGAAGGATTGACTGTGACCCAAGCATCAGTAGAGTTTGGAGTCTCCAAGAACACCATATATGGCTGGCTCCACAGCAAAGCTGGTGGGGATCCGAGCACTCTGGAAATTTCCAAGCTTCGTCGGGAGAACAAGGAATTGAAGGAAATCATCGGAGCTCTGGCACTCGACACGGAGAGGAGGAAAAAAAATAGCTAGAGCTAAGAACATGAAATTTCCCAAAAGCACCCTAGCCAAAAGGCTAGGGATCGCACGAAGCACCTTGTACTACAGATCGAAGAAGAAAGAAGCTGACGAAGAAGCCAGGACGCTCATTGAGGAGGTCATGATCGGTAATCCGGCATATGGTCACAAACGCATTGCCATGGAGCTTGGTTGGAACAAGAAGAAAGTGCTCCGTCTCATGAGGAAGTTCGACCTGAAACCAAAGCTCCGTAGAGGCCAGAGATGGCAAAAGAAGGGTGATATCGGCCTCAAGCCATCTGGCTATCCTAACTTGGTATCCAACTGGTGCCCAGTTAATCCTGACGTGGTCTGGTATGCCGACTTCACTTACCTCAAAGTCAAAGATTCGTTTCTCTACTTAGCCACAGTGATCGATGGCCACAGCAAAGAGATACTTGGATTCGCTATATCCAAGAGACATAAGCGGCAGCTTGTCAAATCCGCCACTTCTTTGGAGGCTATCGAATTCAGAAAAAAGTTGCCACGGTACTTCCACTCTGATCAAGGAGCAGAATACCAGTCCGATGAGCACTTGAAGCTTCTGGAGAATATGGGAGCACAAGTCTCCATGAGCGAGAAGTCCAGTCCTTGGCAGAATGGTCACCAAGAGTCCTTTTACTCGCAGTTCAAGCTGGAGTTGGGCACGCTCAATCACTTGTCTGAAGGAGAAATCGTCGAGAGAATCTACCAACAAATCTATTACTACAACCACCTGAGGATACATACTGCTCTCAAAATGCCGCCACGGAAGTATTATCTAAAACATATGAGCTAAAGTGTCCGAAAAGAGGGGTACTTGCCACCACCAATCTTGTACGCTGCAACCCACCGCTCCAAACTACGCTTTCCGTGCGGACATACCTTTGCCGCGTTAACTAATCTAACCTCCTTCTTCACGATGGGAAGAACCCATCTTAAACGTTCCTCTTTAATTGTTTTAGCCATACATATGCTCATTTCTCCATTCTAGGAGAAAACCGCCAAATGTGTGTGCACATTACCTTGGAGTATTGACAAAATGACAAGTTCATGTAAAAGTCTTGTATAGATGTTCTCCTGTATCGTTCAGGAGCAAAATTGAACCAAAAATGTTCTGCGCGTAATTAAGAATGGAACTAGTTGTAAAGACATAGCAACAGGACTTGAAGGAAGAGTGACTCATACAATCATCCAAATGGATGGACGTGTCTCGTATGTATTCCAGCCTAGGGGGCTTAACAAGGAAACCTGCTTGCCTATTAAAAAGATAGAAATTTCCGTCAGTCGTCTCGCCGGCATCAATGATAAACACTGGGAGGAAATCGATTTCGCGTTAGACGTGCTCGGCACCGAGGTCGAAGATACTGGCATCGTTTTCCGAGGGATGGCGATCATGATTGTCAGACATACGAGCGGTTGTATGCACGTGGAAATACAACCTTCGGGACTCAACCCTACCACGAATGAGCCCATAAGACAGATCGAACTCGACCTACGGCAGTGTAAAGGCAAAAAAGTGCCTACTCTGACTGCCACGGAGCACCAGGAAAGCTTGCAGAAAAAACCTTCGCCGACCGGCGACGACATGAGCTCGATGCGTAAGCAGTATGAGTAGAAAAGTAAAATAGATTTCCAGCCTCTCTTTTTGAGGGGCTTTTTTCGCTTTGCTCACTCATTATTTTTGTGGACCCGAGCGGACTCGAACCGCTTGCCTCCTCATTGCAAATGAGGCGCTCTACCAGATGAGCTACGGGCCCGTGGATGCAAGAATAACCTATTTAGGCAGATTTTTCAATAAATTGAATAAGGCCACCCATTTTTGCACTCTGTTGGTAATTGCTTTGAATAATACTCGGAAGCGACCAAGACCTCAAGCGGTGCCAGTTTGTTCTTGAATGCATAGTGCACCCTTTCGTTGTTGTAGAATAATAAACTACCTCGCAGCAAGCTGACGAGGTATTAGTGGTCAAACAGCGTATGTT
>CAZJQW010000077.1:0-2436 GCA_964548575.1 uncultured Candidatus Saccharibacteria bacterium | reverse complement strand
ACCATACACATAATGAGCTTAACCAACGAAGATGAGGCATCCAGACTACAAGGGACTGAGGGATGACAAGAGACCAGAGCAGGTCGTCATAGAAGAAATATATGACACTTTCCGATCTCATAGACCGCCCAGAATCATTGAATAGGCACCCAGATGGTATAAAAGGTAAGAATTTCTTCCAAAAGGACGTTTAGGACCTGAACTTGCCGGATTTTGTAGAGACGCACTCGATCTGGTCAGAGAGCAATGAGAAGGAGATAAAATATTTTCTTTGCCAGAACAAAGAGACTCTCCTATATATAGAGAAATCTATTGATTTGCTAAGAAAGTACTTAGAGTAGATTGTAACTAGTAATTAGAAATCGCATTCTCTAATTACTAGTTACGGCGATTTCGCAATTTCTCCCTACTTCTGCATGAGCGCTTGAAACTCAGTTTGATGCGCTTGCAAGACCTTCATAGTGGCAGTCTCTTGACTCTCGCCCCCTGCGACGGCCGTTTCAATCTCTTTCGCCAAAGTCTGGAAGAATTCAGGATTTTTTTCAATGACATTAATGAGCATATTCACCTGATCTTCAGGCAAATGCTTTAATTTATTCTTTAGAAACACTTTGACTAAGAAGTTCATGTTATTTGTTATTGCGATTTCTAGTTACTAATTATTTGCGATCTACTCAATCTCTCTCACTCCTCTCTCGTACTTCAAAAGCGGAACATCCTTCCACTTGTCATGCACACTACTAATATATCTCCACGATGCCATGATCTCATCTGTCGAAGCGCATAGTGTCTGGTCTCCTTCGAAGGCGTCGTGTATGAGCTTCTCATAATCGCTTGGCAGATTGCTAAATGTTGGCACATCGGAATATTTGAATTTCAAAGTTTTGGGCTCGACTTCAAAGCCATGGCCGGGAGTCTTCACAAAGAATCTGATCTTGATGCACTCCTCTGGCTGTATCCTAAATGTGAGGATGTTGGGACTAGGTGCTAGAGATCTATCCGTCGCATCATTCCCTCTGAGAGTGGCGAGACCCCATTTCTTGGGCTCTTTGAAGTAGATGTCGATCTCTGTTTTGGATTCTGTGAGTTCCTTTCCGCTTTCTAAGTAGAATGGCACACCCTTCCAGCGTGTAGAATTGATCCTAGCGACGACTCGGAAATATGTTTCCGTATCAGACTTTGGTTGGACGCCACTCTCATCTTTGTAGCCTTCGTATTGGGCGCGAGCTGTGAATTTCTTGAGATCATCCGGTCTTACTTTTTGCAATGACTTCATGACGCTGGCTCTCTTTGACCGTATGGCTTGCGAGGAAAAAGATTTCGGCTTGTCCATGGCGATTATCGAGAGCATCTGGAGCATATGGTTCTGTCCCACATCTCGAAGAGCTCCTATCTTGTCGTAAAATGCTCCTCGTCCTTCCATCCCTCCCTTTTCAAAAAGCTTAATATGGACTTTGTCTATGTATTGTCTATTCCACATCGGCTCGAATATGGGATTCGTAAATCTAAATGCGAGGATGTTCTGCAGAGCTTCCTTTGCGAGATAATGATCGATACGGAATATCTGCGATTCATGGAAAAGCGAGCCGAGGAGCTTGTCGAGGGACTCCGCCATCACAAGGTCGCTTCCAAAAGGCTTCTCGATGAGGACTCGAGTCCAGCCGGTGGCATCGTCGCAAGGTATGGTGAGCTTTGATTTGGAAAGGTGCGTGAGTATGACTTCATAGAGCGAAGGAGGAACAGAGAGATGGAAGAGCTTGTTCGAACACTGGCCCCATCGCTCGTCGATAGCTTCTAGGCGATCGTAGAGCCTCTCGTATGCGGGCATCGTATCGAAAAATCCCTGCTCGTAGACTACATGGTCGAGAAAGTGCTTCACGTCTTCTTCTTTGAATTCGCCCGGCTTCACATTCATGCGCTCGCGGATGAATTCGCGGAAGTCTTCGCGTGAGAACATTCGGCGGGAAAATCCGACTATGGCGAAGCGGTTCGGTAACAGTTTTTTGGTATATAGCGCAAGGAGAGCTGGCAAAAGCTTGCGTGAGGCAAGGTCGCCGGTTATGCCGATGATAACGAAAATCGTTGGGTGCATGGAGCCAGTCTACATTAGAGGTCGGACCTCTACAAGGTCGGACCTCTGTATCTAGATCTCCTTACCCCAGTCGACCCACGCCGGATATATGTTACCAGCGATGAAGACGCAAGGCAGGATGATGATCGCGCAGAGCACCCAGAGGATGAATGAGATGACCTTTGGTAGCACGGTCATAATGGCCTTGAAGACCTCCCCTAGAACGTTGATTATTTGTGTGAAAATATCGGAAACTGTTGACATATTCGTACCGTATCACAAAACGGTGGGATGTCAATGGGAGTTGGTAAGGGTAATATATACCAGTTGTCCCACAAATATTACAATGGACAACATGTACACAC
>CAZJQW010000076.1:0-2486 GCA_964548575.1 uncultured Candidatus Saccharibacteria bacterium | reverse complement strand
TCCCGGATATGGAGATAGGAAAAAAGAGATGCTCGAAGATATTGCAGTCACTATCGGCGCAACAGTCATTTCTAGTGACGTGGGGATAACCTTCGAGAATGCTTCTATCACTGCTCTTGGAAAAGCTCGAAAGGTCATATCTCGAAAGGATTCGACGGTCATAGTCGGAGGCAAGGGCAAAAAGTCTGACATCGAAGAGAGAGTTGGCCAGCTCAAGGCCCAGCGCGAGCAGATGGATTCAAAATACGACAAAGAGAAGATCGATGAGAGGATAGCAAAGCTTTCGGGAGGGGTTGCAGTCATCCGCGTTGGTGCTGCTACAGAGACAGAGATGAAATATTTGAAGCTCAAGATCGAAGATGCTGTGAATGCGACCAAGGCTGCAATAGAAGAAGGGATAGTCTCAGGTGGAGGAGTCGCTCTGGTCAAAGCCGCGTCCGTTGTTTCTTCAAGCCTCAATGCAAAAAAAGTCGAAAGTATGCCTTCCGAGCAAGAGTTGGGATACAAAATAGTGTTGAAGGCTCTCGAAGCCCCGCTCAAGCAAATCGCTGTAAATGCTGGAAAAGATGATGGCTCGGTTATCGTAGATCAGGTCAAAAATGGAAAGGGCAACTTCGGGTATGATGCGCTCATGGACAAGATCGTCCCAGATATGATATCTGCTGGAATAGTAGATCCTGTGAAGGTTACTCGCCTCGGAGTTCAAAATGCATGCTCTGCCGCCGCGATCCTCCTGACTACCGAGGCTGCAGTCGCCGAGGAACCAGAGGAGAAAAAACCTACTGCAAATCCCGGACCAGATATGTACTAAAAAGAAGATTTCGTGCATAGAGGCTCCCAATGGGAGCCTCTATCGTTTATTGTAATATCTCTCCATACTGTGGTATAATCTTGAAACGCGATTTTAACTCGCTTTATTAGTTTACCCTTATATTCATGAAGAAATTATTACTCTTTGCTTTGTTTGTGATCGTAATAGTCATTGCTGGCATATCTATTTCCAACAAAAAAGACCCAGTCACGGCTGACTCAACTGACAAGCTCAATGCTTCCAGCACAAAATCAGTGGCAGTATCCGAAACTAACAAAATTTCTAGCAGAACCTCAAAGTTCCAAAATTCTGAGCTCGGCTTTTCCGTAAATTATCCGACTTCTTGGGAGGCGAATAGTTCAGATCTTGGAGTTACTTTCATCATGCCTATAGATTCAAATCAGGTCTCAACTATCGCAAAGCTTCAAGCTGAGATATCAGTCTCAAATACGAAGTGTGCATTCCCGCCAGTAACGACAGTCAAGGATAGAGGCACTATAAATGTCGGGACCAATACATTGAATATGATATCTATGGCCAACACGGTCCAAGGTAGAGCATATTTCAATAGGATGTATTCTTTGCAGAAAGACGCTGTCTGCTACTACTTCTACCTCTCTACGATAGCCCTCTCTCCTCAGAGCAAGAATCTTACTGGCTCAAATCTTATTCAGGCGGAAAATAATAATCGAGCTATCATAGCTGCAGCAGACGCTGGATTCACAGAGATGGTCAAGTCATTTAGCTTCATAACTGGTCCTTCAGGCGTGGATGAGACCAAGGCCGCTCCTGCCATAAAAAATGTTGCGACTTCGACTGCAACTTCTACTAGATAGTTATCCCAGTCAGTCCATCATAAATTGATAATTATTATTAATCACTAATAAATATTATGACTATAATTTACATTCTCATCGCTCTTGTGGCTCTCGCAGTTTTTTGGGTGATAGGTGGATACAACCATCTTATAAGGATGGTGAATAGGGCCAAGGAAGCTTGGGCTGACATAGACGTTCAACTCAAGAGACGCTATGACCTCATTCCTAACCTTGTAAATACCGTAAAGGGATATGCGACTCATGAGAGCACAGCTTTCGAAAAAGTCACACAGGCCAGAGCAGCTGCTATGGGTGCAGGCAATTTGGCTCAAAAGGGTGAGGCCGAGGCTACTCTCGCTGGCGCTTTGAAGTCTGTTTTCGCTATTGCTGAAGCTTATCCCGAGCTCAAGGCTAACCAAAATTTCTTGTCATTGCAGACTGAACTCTCGGATACAGAGAACAAAATCCAAGCATCTCGCAGGTTCTATAATGGCAATGTGCGAGATTTGAACACAAGCATTCAGATCTTTCCAAACAGCATCATAGCTTCAATGTTCCACTTTGCTCCTATGGAATTCTTCCAGCTTGAAGGAGCCGATGAAGCTGCTCGCAATCCTGTTGAGGTCAAATTTTAGCTTGCATTTTAGCCGTAGATAGGAGATAGAATTTCCGTCCAAAAAGTATGGCTACTATATACACTCATAAAGATGCAAATGTTAGGAAGACATGGTTCCTCATGGCTATTTTCTTGGTGATAGTATTAGCGATCGGTTGGTACCTATCATATTATTATGAAAATCCCGCCATCATTGTGATTGCGGTTATTTTCTCTGTGTTCATGAACATCATGAGCTATT
>CAZJQW010000075.1:0-2504 GCA_964548575.1 uncultured Candidatus Saccharibacteria bacterium | reverse complement strand
TGAAATTGTAAGACATCGTTTAGCTTCATACTCACAAGAGTCAACTCGTTTTTGCAATTATTCGAAAGAAGGCTTTGGTTCAGAAATAACATTCATCAAACCTTATTACTTAGATGAGAAAAGCGATTCGTATGTTATGTGGTTGGTAGCTTGTCAAAAAGCAGAAGACATGTACTTTAAGATGCTAAACTTCGGCCACTCCCCGCAAGAAGCAAGAGCAGTACTTCCTAATAGCTTAAAGACTCAATTGGTTATGACAGCAAATCTTAGAGAGTGGCGCCACTTCTTCAAGCTAAGAGCATTGGGAACGACGGGCAGGCCACATCCACAAATGCAAGAGATTGCTATTCCAATGCTCCAAGAGTTCAAAAGTTTGGTTCCAATTGTGTTTGACGATTTAGAATAGGAGGCAAGCAATGAACAGATCGCAACGAAGGAAAGTATTACGAGAAGGACGGGAAGTAAAGAAAGAAACAGTTATAAACATTAAGGCAAGCGACTTGGAAAAGATTAAGGAAGATGCTGCTATTAAAGCTGCTCATGTTGCTTTTGTTTTAATGCTTGGTATACCTACCATGGTTATACACGATAAGTATCACTTGCTAATGAAGAGAGTTGTTGATGGAAAGTCGAGAGAAGAACGATTTTGCGATTTATGTTTAGACTTATATGAGTCATTTGAGCAAGGATATTTAACGCTAGAAGATATGCATAAATGTTTATATGAAGAGGCGGGGATTAAAATTGAATGATAAAAAACAATATACATCGATAGACAAATGTGATATAATAAATAAAGAGGTAACAAAAATGAAGAATGTATATGAAATAAGAAAACTTGGTAGAGATTATTGTAACAAGACAGAAGGTTCAGCACATTATCAAGAAGGCGGCGTTGAACCAATTGATTTAATGATAGCAATGGGAAAAGATACTGCAGAAGGATTTTTTATTGGTAACATTATTAAATATGCTAAACGATTCAAGAAGACAAGAAATGTTAACGATATGATGAAAGTTTCAGACTACGCTCATTTGATGTGTGGTCTTGAAATTGCAAGCAATGCGGACAAGCTAAACGAAATGAAATGAATAGAGGAGGAGAAGAGATGGCTGAAGGAGTAGATAGGAAGAAGTTGGTTGCAACACTTAAAGCTTTAGAAAAAGAGTATGGCGAAGGTTCAGTTTATTCGTTAGACTCTGGTAAAGCGGTTGCAAAGATCCCTAGGTGGTCAACAGGACTTGAAGACCTTGATAGGATAGTTGGCGGTGGAATGCCATATGGTAGAGTGATAGAAATATCAGGACCTGAAAGCGCAGGAAAGACAAGCTTGGCGTACCACTTAATGGCCCAACATGAAGTTGTTGTTGATATTCCTGTTGAAGGAACATTTGATAACGATAGAGCAAAGATATTTGGAAACAGAAAAGGACAACTTATTGTTAGAAGGGCGGAATATGGGGAACAATGTTTAGAGGCTGTTATGGCTTTTGCTGATGCAGGTGTTCCTTGTATAACTATAGACTCAGTTCCACACATGATCCCAAGGAAACAATTCGAAGAACCCGACATGGAAAAGGAAAGCCAACTTGGGAGGATCGCAGCAATGCTAAGCGCTAACTTGCCAAAAGTTGTTGCAAGATGCGAGAAGACAAACACAACATTGATTATGATTAACCAAATGAGAGACATAATTGGTGGAATGATGTTTGGTCCAAAGACTCACACGCCGGGAGGTTGGGCATTAAAGCATGCATGTAGTTTAAGGCTCCAGGTTAATAGAGTTTCGTGGATAAAGGTTCCTAACAAGAACCCTAAAAATTCAGCTAATGAAGAAACAGTTGGCATCGTTATGAAAGTAAAGGTTCTCAAGTCGAAGGTTTGCAATCCGCTTGGTGAATGTGTATTAACAATGTTCTTTGATAGAGGCTTTGTTCCAAACGACGATATGAAAGCAATTCGTCAAGAGATAATGAAACAACGAAACGAGATGTATAAAGGAAAAGGAAAGAAACAAATTGAGGTGGATGACGATGATGATTGATATTAAAAAGAGCATTAAGAAAGCGATCGCTAACGAGACAAGAGATATCGAAAACGTTATCATCGAAAACAAACTCAACTCATTGTTTCGTGTTCCAAAGAAAGAAGCAGAAGTTAGAACAGGATTGCATGCTTCAGCTATCATAGTTGCAGACTCGGCATTTTGCAAACGTGAACAAGTACTTTCGTTGTTCTTCCATCGTAATAAAGAAGATAATATTTTTGATGGATTGTTGAGAATATTTGAAGAAGGAAACTGCATTCACGAAAAATGGCAAAGCATGTTTCAAAGGGCTGGCATTGCAAGAGCAATTGAGGATAGAGGCTATTCTGAAATGTTTGATTTGTATATGACACCAGATGCTGTTGTTGAAATAAATAACAAACTTTATGTTTGCGAAATAAAGTCAGCCAATACATATAGTTATAAGTCAATGAAGGATAGCCATCCGGCCGGAAC
>CAZJQW010000074.1:0-2509 GCA_964548575.1 uncultured Candidatus Saccharibacteria bacterium | reverse complement strand
AGCTATGATGGATGTATTAAAAGCACCGGAGTGCCATATGTGGTGGACGAATACACAAACTTGACAGATTTGCAAATCACCAGTAGTATCCGAAACAGGAGAACGCAAAAAGGGACTTTGCAATAACCAAAACAAAGTACAAAATGAAAGTTATGAAAGATCAGACCCCTTCAGTTGAAAACAAGAGCAAAAGACTCATAAAATACCTAATTCCGCTTTGGTGCACGATCGTGCCCCTGACGGTTTTTGCAATCGCGATGACCGCAGGCAAAGCCGCTGCGGAAGCGATCAATTGGTCCACCGCTGTTACTGCCTGGACCGCGCTTATCATTGCGACTTACATGGCTACGTTCGGAGTTAAATATTCCCGTAAGAACGCAGGAATGAAAGCTCTGATACCAGCATTGATCCTCGCTGTTTTGGAGCTCAGTTCGCCACAACATGCAAGTGCCATGCCTCCGCAGGTGATCACTGATTCGAACAGCGGAAAGTCGTACGTTTCCGGATTCGGCTCCAATGTCACATTGGTCGGAGCGATAGCAGTGAAAGGCGATGACAGGTCTCTCCTCTCCAAAGAGGAAGCGCAAAAGTACGAGACGAGCGTAGCGCCATCCGTGGTCGGAAAGCAAAAGTGCAACGTTTTCTTCTACATCGTTGTTATAATCATAGGAGGAATCATCGTGTATCTCATCTACAAGCTATGCGAACGGGTATTGCCAAACAATGATAGACACAGAGAGGACGAGGAAGTAGCTCGCATGTTGCCTAAAGGTAGTGTCGGAATCATGGTCTCGGCTTGTGGGGGAATGAATACCCCATTATCTGGAACCGTCATGAGTAGCACGAACGTGAGCCCAAATGCTGTGTGGCAACCTGAGATTACAATCTCGGCGACCAATGGCTTCTCGGGATACATGGAGGTTCGGCGCATGGATGGCTCTCTCATACATTCATTCGAATTGCCCACCGTGGACGTAAACGCAGTGACTGAGTCAGCAGACTACAGCGTGACCTTCATGACGAACTCGCCCGCGATCCAGGACGCCCTGGTAGCTCCAAGCAAGTTCTACAGGTTCCTCCCAGAGCCCGTCGTGCCGTAATTAGTACAAGTTCCATTCCAAGCAGCTGAGAAATCAGCTGCTTTTTATTGCGTTTTTTATTGGGCTCATTTCTTCCATAGGCAGGATTTTGATCTTCCTCAAAACTAGGTAGCCGACTGCGAGCATTATCGACAAAGCAAACAAGGTAGTTTGATATCCCTTTGGCCCCTCGCCTGCTAGGACCAGAGTCATGCTCCAAACTAGTGGACCGATCAAAGTGGCGAATCTCTCTGCTACAACATAATACCCATAAGATGACGCTGTGAGATGTGGAGGAGTGATTTGCCCCACCATAGACCGACTGATTGCCCACACTGGTCCAAACAGAATTCCAGCAATTATGAACAAAGGTACCAGCGTTGAAAAATCAGTAAGAACTGAGGCGGCAAGAAGAAACAATATCCATATCAAAACGATGATCTTCAAAACCTTCAAAGAACCTTTCTTGTCGGCAATCTTTCCGAATACAATGCATCCACCAGCAGATAATATCAATATCATCGCTGTAAGAACGGACTTTACGGTATCAGACACTCCATGGACGGCTTCGAGATACAGAGGAAAATTGTTCGAGAAAGTTATGAGGGCGTCGCTTATGAGAAAGTATGCCAAAAAAAGCAGAGCCAAAGGCCGGTTCGAAAAAATAGCTTTGAGAAGTGCGATTGGATTTGATCTAACTGGCTGACTCTCATCCTTTGATGAAATGGCTGATCTGTCAGACTCTCGATAATAAATAAGCATTGGAATAGCAAAGAGCCCGAAGATCAGAACTCCCGGTAAAAGAGCTTGGGCTCTCCCTGCTTCACCCAACAGAGTCAGTCCGCCTGCGAATGGGATCGTGACGAGAACTCCTGCGACCTGACCAATAGAATTTGCGCTCTGGCCCAATCCAGAGACCCAAGATCAAGTCTTTGAATCAGAGAGATCGACTAGCATTGGGGTGAAGTAAAGAAATGAGGTCAGGTATGCATAAGTAGCGAAACAATAGATGATAGTGGTGAACAATTCCAATCCATCGGAGAGAACTGTTAGCAATGCGACTACAAGGAAAGACAGGAACGTTATCACGGTCCAGATCCTGAGTCCCTTGAGCTTTTTCTTTGTGCGATCGACTTGCAAGCTAAAGTAAGGCGCAGTCGCAATGAAAAGCAGTGAAGAAACTACGAGTGCGCCATTGTACCACCAAGCCGGCTTGCCATGGTCTATGACGAGCCACTGTGAAAAATAGAAAAGAAAAGCCATGAGCACGAACGAGTTCGCAAAATCGTAGAGTGTCCAAAGCGCAATATTCTTTTTCATGGACAAAGCCTAGCAAAGTTTTAATGAGTAATCCATCCAAAATGAACCGCGTAAGAATAAACTACCTCGCAGCAAGCTGACGAGGTATTAGTGGTCAAACAGCGTATGTT
>CAZJQW010000073.1:0-2538 GCA_964548575.1 uncultured Candidatus Saccharibacteria bacterium | reverse complement strand
TTGCTCCTAATGTCTGTGTTTTTGCTATTTTCTGCAAATGCCAGATACATCACGAAGCGCGTTTCGCAACAACCGCCGGTTGAAGTGTACATGAAGCTTGAAAGCACCCAGGCAGAACGCGACGTTGTGGTGTCGTTTTTGGAGCAAAATACGCAGTGGGTGATGGAATACGAACAACGTAGTCCGGAGCAGAATTATCTTTGGTTTAGAGATAATTTGGGAGATAGTGCATCCATTTTGGATAATTTTGACTATATGACCTATTTACCATATACATTTCATATTAGACTCGTTGATCCAACTTTTGCGGATGAGGTGGACATGCATATGCGTGCGACGCCCGGAGTCAATAAAGTACTGATGGAGAGCCGAGTTATGGATTTTTTAACCATGGCAGGGCGCTGGGTCAATATCGGTACTTTTGCTTCGTTTTCGGTTTTGTTGCTGATTGCAATGTTTATCATTTCGAACATGGTTCGCATTTCGGTATATTCACGAGCTACGGAGATTGCCATTATGAAATTTGTTGGAGCGACCAGCGGTTACATTCGCCTCCCGTATATCATTGAAGGCTTGTTTGTCGGTATGGCCAGTGCCGTAAGCGCTTGGGCGATTTCGTATTTTACGTATGTGCGCATATTTGATATGATGATGACGAATGTGACGACTACGAGTTTTTATGCGTTGTTGCCTATTCAGTCATTGTCTAAGTGGGTGATGATTATGTGTCTATTGACCGGAATGCTCATCGGTGGATTCGGAAGCGCGGTTTCGGTACGTAAATACATTAAAGTTTAATCTAGTGAGGAATACGCCTATGCATAAGCGATCTCATCAATACAATATTATGAAAAGTCGAGTCGTAAGAGTAACGGGAATGGCCATGTCATTGGTGTTGGTTCTCGGTATGCTTCTTCATTTTCAACACCCTCTGTCAGCGATGCAACTGTCTATGCCGTACTCTTACGCGTCGCCGAGTGAATTAGAGGACGCCAAAGACGAGAAAGACAAAGTTGAAGATGAACTTAAGAAGGCTGAAGATAATGTTGCAGCACTGTCCTCCGAAGTCGGAACGCTATCGGGAGATCTTAAAGTGCTTGAGGGATTAAGTGCCGAGCAAAAGGCGCAGTATCTTGAAATTTCGCAAGAACTCGCAGCGGCTTTGATTGCAAAAAAAGAAGCGCTCAACCTATATATCGACAGCCAAAATACACTTGCGCAAAAGACAACTGAATATTCAGAGCGAATCAGTGTCATGTTTGAACTTCAAAATAAATCCACACTCGAGGTACTCCTTGAATCCGACAGTCTTGCCGGTTTTTTCGTTAATCTTGAACTCATCGAGTTGATTGGTGATTCGGACAAGCAAATCATGGAAGGCATGAAGGCGGCCATGGATGATGCTTCACTTAAGAGTGAGTACGCACTTCAGGAGGCTGAAGATATGCAGGTCGTCGCAGACCAAAAGGAAGCGGAGCTCAAGGAATTAGAGGCCAGAATCGGAGAGACGACCGCAGTCCTCGAGCGTAAACAGGCGGAGCTATCCGAATGGGAGAAAAAAGAAGAAGAACTTGAGGCTGAGAGCGAGCGTCTTGAAGGTGAAATTGCCGAACTACAGAGGAGACTTTATGAGACTAAGCCGGGAAATTCCGGCGGAACGGCGCCGCCTCAGGGTTCGATGACGTGGCCGTATCCCGGTGATTACACGATCTATTCCCCCTTCGGTGTGCGTTTTCACCCGATATACAGGGAATATAGAGAGCACAAAGGTGTGGATCTCGGTGGGTCATACGGTAATCCCATAGTCGCCGCATCTTCCGGAACTGTTATTAAAGCGGACGCGCCAGTTCGCGGACAGAATACCGGTGGTGAAAATTTCGGTAACCACGTCATAATCGATCACGGCGGTGGTGTTTCGACCATTTATGCCCACTGCAAAGATTTATATGTGTCCGTAGGCCAAGAGGTCAGTGCCGGAGAAACCATTGCTTCTTGCGGCAGTACCGGTACTTCGACGGGACCGCACTTGCACTTTGAAGTGCGAGTCAATGGTGTTCCTGTGGATCCGGCGAATTACATCACGTAAAGGGGCAATTGATGTCGGCATCTGAATATGACGTGCTTGCGCCCGTTTATGACACTTTTCAAAACCAATCTGAAACGGAACACTGGTATGAATTGGCAATGGAACAGATTCGTCGATATGCACGCATAAGCGGCGACGGTGATGCCGGGCGCCTTCTCGTTTGCGATTTGGGATGTGGCACGGGTGAAATGTGCTTGCGTTTGGCACAAGAAGGTTATGACGTGATCGGAGTGGACTTATCGGAGGATATGTTAGATATCGCTCGAGAAAAATGCGACAGAGCAGGGTATGACGTGCTGTTTCTGCGGCAGGATATTTCGAAGCTGGATATGTACGGAACGGTAGATGTGTTTGTCTGCATGACCGATACGATTAACCACATCACTGATCGTAAATCGATGTTGAACATGGTACGCAGTTTCAATAATTTTTTAAATCCGGGTGGTATATTT
>CAZJQW010000072.1:0-2558 GCA_964548575.1 uncultured Candidatus Saccharibacteria bacterium | reverse complement strand
TGGAAATGCTATATTTGCAGTACCTAGAGAAAGAATTGAGGTGAAATCTGGTATATGCAGTAAGGGAAAGATTGTGAAAGATACGCAACTTATCCAAATCTCTATGGATCTAGCAGATCATTTGGGATTGATAGGGCCCTCCTGCATCCAAATAAAATTGGATTCTCATGGGGCTCCAAAAATTGTTGAAGTAAATCCACGGATGGGGGGTGCCACGATCATGGCTACTTATGCGGGAGCGAATTTTCCTAAAATTATTATTGATCTTATCAAAGGCAAAGATATCATTTTACCAGCAATTCGTGAGATCCAAGTAATAAGGTATTATGAAGAAATTGTCCTCAATGATAATAACATTGTTAGGGGATTCGTCTGATGGATATCGTCGTTTTTGGCGCCCATCCAGATGATATGGAGATTGGCATGGGAGGGACTATTGCAAAGTATACCCAGGCTGGGCACAATGTATATATGGTACTGGCCGAAATTCCAAACAATAAAGAGCAACGCCTATATGAAGCAAAAAAAGCTTCTAGAATACTAGGTGCGAATTTTATATTCCTTGATATGAATCCAGATGATCTGGTATATTCTAGAAAGATTGTTCGGAATTTTGATGCTATTATCAAAAAATATTCTCCGGATGTAGTTTACACACATTGGAACCATGATTCTCATCAAGACCATGTAATTGTTACAGAGAGTGTTATAGCTGCAACAAGAAAAAACAACTGTTCTCTATATATGTACGAACAGACGATCCCCGGTGGGATAGTTCCCTATGGTTTTCGGATGCAGTCGTTGATTGATATCTCAGATGTCATTGATTTAAAATTAAACAGCATTCTAGCCCATAAGTCTCAGGTTGACTCAAACGGTGATTGGTGGCTCTATGGGATAGAAGGAAGAGCGATGTATCGAGGTTATCAGATTAATGTCAAATTCGCAGAAGCGTTTGAAGTAATAAAAGAAGTGAAATCAATATGATGACTTCTCAGCTTTTTAGCAAAAGGGATATTCTGAGTTGAAGCATGCCGGGGTATGATAAAATGAGAACATTACTATCAAAGATCAGAGATCAAAGTGCAAAAATAGGCATCATAGGTCAAGGGTATGTCGGCCTCCCACTCGCTATGGCCTTTGCGAGGAAATACACAGTCATCGGCTACGATATTTGTGAAGATATGGTTGAGAGTCTCCTGGCAGGAAGGTCCCATATCCAAGATGTCACAACCGAGGTGCTCTCTCAGTTCCTCGAGCGCACCTACTTTCCGACATCAAATCCCGAAGGCCTCAATCAGTGCGACTTTTTAATTATCTGTGTTCCAACTCCACTATCTGAAGACAAGATCCCAGACCTGGGTTATATCAAGAGAGCCTGTGCGACTATCAAGACCGTTCTTCATGCAGGCCAGTTTGTTATCCTCGAAAGCACTACCTACCCAGGAACGACAGATGAGGTTATGGTACCGATCCTGGAAGAAACAGGACTCATTGCTGGCATCGACTTTGGTGCCGCATACTCGCCCGAGCGTGTAGATCCGGGGAATAAACAGTTTCCCATTGATAAGGTGCCAACTGTAGTGGGGGGTATTAATGCCGAATGCACTGAGATTGCTGCTGCGCTCTACGGGAGCGTCATAGAGAGGATCGTTCCAGTCAGAGATGCCAAAACTGCAGAAGCTGTGAAGATGATCGAGAACATCTTCAGGAATATTAACATCGCTCTGGTCAACGAAATGGCTCTCATCTTCGAGCGGATGGGCATAAATACTTGGGAGGTAATCGCTGCTGCGGCCACTAAGCCCTATGGCTTTATGTCGTTCTACCCAGGTCCTGGCATCGGCGGCCATTGCATTCCCTTAGACCCTTACTACATGTCATACCGGGCGAAGAAATTCGGCTTCATCCCACGCTTCATCGAGACCTCTGGCGAGATCAACGAGTTCATGAAAATGCATGTAGTAAACCTCGTTGAGAGGGGCCTCAGCCGGGTTGGCAAGCGCGTTTACGGCGCAAAAGTCGCTGTCATGGGCCTCGCCTACAAGAAGAACATCAACGATCCCAGGGAGTCGCCCGCGATCAAGATAATCGAGGAGCTTGTAAACCTCGGAGCCGATGTGCGGGTGTACGATCCTTTCGTACCCTCGCTTGCGACGAAGGCCGGGATATTCACCTCAGTCGGAAGCATCAAGGAGGCACTTGCTGGGGCGGAGTGCGCGGTTTTCCTGGTAGATCATGACGCCTTCAGAGAGATATCTATGGAGACTGTAAAGGTTCTCATGGCCTCGCCGGTGATCGTGGACGGAAAAAACCTGTTCGCTTTCGGGGAAGATGAAGTCGTGTATATGGCAATTGGGAAAGGTGAGATGCAGTCATAATCCGGAAAGGATTCTTTATTTTGTTTGTGTTTAGCTCCATAAAACCGTGATCAATAGACTCATTTCGCTATGCTTCGGAGGGCCTGTTTCAGAGGACTAATTGTAATTAACTTCTGCTATAGATATCGCTTTTTCCAATTCAAACTCCTCTTAAAGACTTAGAGCTTGTCAGGAGAT
>CAZJQW010000071.1:0-2589 GCA_964548575.1 uncultured Candidatus Saccharibacteria bacterium | reverse complement strand
ACTTGATATTTGACCTTTATTTTGATTTTTGTGACTTGTAGGCGATTTTTTTGGGATTTTGAAAGGGGTTGGCACCAACCAAAAAATGGCAAACGTATGTTACAATGCAGGTCATATGAAAAAAAGATTCTCTAGTTTTCTGGCCCGCTGGTACGTCATAGCCGGTTTAGTAATTCTGGCCATTATTGTTCTATTTGCCATTTTTGGGGGTAACGGCAAGCCTCCTTTCGATACGGCAAAAGCTGAGTTGGGAGACGTTATCGAGAAAGTGAGCGTCTCAGGCAAGGTTTCGGCCATAGATAAGGCGGATTTGGCTTTTGAAAAGGGAGGGGTGATTTCTGGTATTGGTGTTAAAGTTGGAGATCGAGTGGCAAGAGGTCAAGTCATCGCCACGCTCGGATTGGCTAGCGATATGGCACAACTCAGGTCAGCCGAAGCAAATCTGGAAGAGAGAACTAGAACTTTGAGGCCAGAAGAACAGAGGGTCGAGCAATCGAAAGTAGATTCTGCCAGAGCCGCTCTCATAAGCGAAGAACGAGATGCATTCGATGCTTCGAGGAGCGCCTATGTGCAGGTTGAGTCAGCTTTGATAAACAATCTGGATCAATTTTTCCGATATCCGAGAAGTGTCAATCCCGAGATCAATATCCGCACCAGAAGCGAGAATGAAAAGAGAGCTGTCAACTTTTTGCGCTTTGAAATAACCGAACAGATGGAACAATGGAAAGAAGATATGGAAAACTCTAGCTCGACTGCAAATAGGTTAGGACTTTTGGAAAGGACAGAATCTCGTTTGAACCTCATTAAGTCATTTGTCTCAACGATGTCAGAGATAATAAATGATCTAGACATAACCAATTCAGGCCTGTCACAAACCACTATCGATTCATATGTTGTTCTTGGAAATACAGCGATGTCTGGTGTGAACGGTTCGATAGAAACAGTTTCAGAGGCGAGGGCCCAACTGACTTCGCGAGCGACTTCATTCGAAGAGGCGACTAACAGCTATGAACTCAGGACTTCGGGAGCTTCAGCTCAGACCATAAATGCCGAAAGAGCTAGGGTGGACCAGTTCCGTGCAGAAGTCGAAAAAAATTATCTGAAAGCTCCATTTGATGGAGTAGTCACAAGGATAGAACCGAGCATCGGAGAATTTGTGGCTGGAGGAAGTCCGGTTTTCACAGTAGTTAGCGATGGGCAATTCAAGATTGAGACGAACATAACTGAGGCAGATATAGCCAAAGTTTCTATAAACAATATTGCAACTATTACTTTGGATGCATATGGCCAAGAAGTTCCTTTTGAAGCCAAGGTCACCTTCATAGATCCTGCTGAAACTGTGATAGATGGAGTATCAACATACAAAGTCACTTTGAATTTCTTGAACTCTGATACAAGGATTAGGTCAGGCATGACCGCGAACGTCGACATAGAGACTAGAGATCGACAAAATGTAGTCAGAATACCCTTGCGAGCTATCGTCGATGAGAAAGGAACAAAAAAAGTCCGTGTAGTGTCATCAAATGGCAAAGAATGGACTCTCGTTCCAGTAACTACAGGTCTGAGAGGATCTGATGGTACAATAGAGGTGATTTCTGGTCTCAATGTGGGGGACACTGTTGTGACTAACATCAATAAATAAGGAGGAAGGAGTGGGGAGAAGGGAGGAAGGAGAAGGGAGTAGAAAATGGAAAATGGAAATCGCAAATCACAGATCGCAGGTAACTAGTAATTAGAAATTAGAGGGCGCAGGAATGCAATTTAAAAAGAGCATTAAAAAAATGAAAAATTCCACGAGTTTAATTGTGCCGTCAGTTATATTGGGAGTATCGATAATAGTAGCTGTGCTTGTGGGGGCATTTGCATTCATTCAGGCTAGAGGATTCGACAATACGCTCTCGGTTACCGGTTCTGCGTCACAAAGAGTGAGTGCAGACACCGCAAAATGGTCTTTTTCTTTGTCGAGACAGGCAACGGAAGGCACGGTTGAGCGCGCCCATACACAAATCTCCGCAGACCTCGTAGCCGCAAAGCAATTCTTGACCAAAAATGGAGTCAAAGATGAGGACATAACAGTTTCGACCGTCATGACAAATGAGATGTACAAGTATGATTCCAAAGAAGGTCCTCGCGCTTTCGAAGTCAGGCAGACCGTTACGGTCGAATCAAAAGATCCCAAAGGTCTTGACGCTTTGGCGAAAGCTTCGAGTGAATTATCTTCAAAAGGTATTCTCATAATGGCCGATCAGCCCCAGTATTTCTATTCAAAATTGTCACATCTGCGCGTAAGCCTCCTGGGAGCGGCGATCGCTGATGCACGAGCGAGAGCAGGGCAGATAGCAGGGAGTGCTGGAACAAAAGTAGGTCCTTTGAAGGCCGCATCTAGCGGAGTCGTTCAAGTCCTCGCCCCGAACTCTATAGATATCTCAGATTATGGCCAATACGATACCTCATCTGTCGAAAAGGATGTGATGGTTACGGTGAGAGCGACATTCTTCGTAAAATAGGTTCGGTTTACAAAAAAGGAGGACTTGAAGTCCTCCTAGGCGTTCGTTTTTCTTAATCTGAAAACGCATCATCAGCAACCGG
>CAZJQW010000070.1:1565-2732 GCA_964548575.1 uncultured Candidatus Saccharibacteria bacterium | reverse complement strand
CCAGGTCAGCGCGTCCTTTTTGGAAATGTACACCTGTACCCCTCTCAGCCGGTATATCCACCGGCATCGCTTGTTTCAATTGAGCGGCGCTTTGATGAGCGCTCTTCTTTGTCATTCTATCATGAGATCATTTCTACAGCTACATGTCTCACGCTCTGTATTTCAAGAGACGATCTATAAAAACTCCGTGGAGCATGAACTTCACAGATCGTAGGATCAGGTACCGCCTACTGATTACAGGTCAGACTGCTTTGCTAGAATGGCGGACAGCATTTCTTCATAATCTCGTTTCACTTCAACAGGCCTTTCAATCAGAATGCCACCTTTATATTGCATGACCCATCCGAAGAAAGTGCTGCTGGGAACCACAGGTACCCGTGCCCGGAAGGTCCCTTTGTCAACGGTAGTGGTCTTGATTTCCTCCCCAAATCGATCCAGCACATTTTTCATGAGATCATTCAGACAGCGTAGAGTCACCATTTTCTCCGGAAGGTTGTCATCGAACATCTTGATTGCCTTTTTACTATACTCAGCTACATTGAAATCCGAATCAATGCAAGCTTCTTCCTCCAGAATCTGCACATCACACATACGGTCAACCCTATACTTCACCATTCCCATATGTTTTTCTGAATAAGATGGCAAATAATACCGATCATCATTCCATATCAAGGCATAAGGAGATACGATATAATCTTCATTATTTAGATTGAGGACTTTATCCTTGCTTGGGGCATAATCCCAATAATGGAAAGTGATCTTTTTTCGGTTGCAAATGGCTTTGTAAACGGTGTCGATATTGACGAGGACATTACGGTTGGTGGTTTTCAATCGATCAGCAGAATAAAGCCGAGCAGAGATCCCATCCCGATTTTCAACATTCGTCAACTGTAATAGTTTACTGATCAGAAGTTCACTTTTCTCGGCTGTAATAAATCGGGATGAGGAGATCGCATCCACCAAGAGCCTTATTTCAGGCAATTCAAAGAGTCTCGCGCCAATATGGTAGGCGTTGGTTTTGGATTTATTCCGCGCGATTTGATTTACAATGACCTCAAAGCCAGACGAACACAAGGCAGCAACATCGTCAGCGACAGTCTGCCGTTGCGCTTTGTATCCGTTCTCTTCATACAGATTGATCAATTCTTCTGTCGTATTGAAATGATC
>CAZJQW010000070.1:0-1555 GCA_964548575.1 uncultured Candidatus Saccharibacteria bacterium | reverse complement strand
CCAGATAGGCACGGAGGAATAGGATTCTTTCTTTGTTCCCCTTCATCTGCGAATGTACTCCTTTTTGTTGTATCGATTCGAGAATTGGAGTACTTGTCATTGTGCTATATGCCAAAGAAGGTATGATGTATTTTCATAATCAGGTTTCTTCTCTGTGGTCAGTATACTTTCTTATAAAGTCTATTGTATTATCCCACACCTTCAGATAATCATACCACTCATTCTTGTGACCTGAGAACGCTTTGGTGATGTAATCATACCATTCTGTTTTTACACTTGCTGTCATATAGTCAAATTCGTATGCTTCTGTTTCATGTACCTGGTCCGGAGTCAGACTGATATGGATCTCCGCTTCCGGTCCCCATACATGCTTCTTCCCTTCATCGCTTACAAAAAGCGCTCCAAAAGTCGTTAGATCACCCTCTGTCCTTCTCACTACCTTATCAAGCCGCCAATCTGTAAGCATCACGGTTTCTGTGCTGTCCTTTTCTTTGACGCTTACCTGGATCTCCGCATCCGCGCTTAGGAAGGCCACCGGTACCACGAGGCTGGTTCCGTTAAAAGCTATATCAATATCATCAGCAGCAGTTATCTCCACAGGGCTAAACCAGTATTTGTTGTCCAGTGTTTCATTCAGGAACAATCTCGCTCCCTGCGGATGAAGGATAGCGTCAACTCTCGCTTTCTCGGTATCAGCTATTGCTGCCTGGTCTGTTAAACCGAGTAGGAGATCAAGGTTCAGAATCAGAGATTCGGATACCGGATTCAGTTCAGTTTTTCGGATATCCTTCATCATGGCATTATATTTCTTGACTTGTTCCTTCTCTTCCTTTGTCGCGCCGCTTGGTTCTTTCGATTCTACAACTGCAGCAAGATATGTTTCGTTCAGGTTTCTCTGCTCATGGAGAAGGTTTGTTACGTTATCAAGTACGATACGATAAGCCCCCTCCAGATACTGCTTATCGTCAGATTTATCAAAAAGAGTTACATAGGTCTGCGCAGCAAAATACCGCAAGGCCCAATCATCATTGCTTGTGTTATCAACAATGGCCTGCGCTCTCTCAGCGGCATATGCTGCATAATCCGCTTCGGTGTATGTCTGTTCAGCGGCGGCGATAGCAAGAGGCTGCACTTTCGCGTATTCATAATCTCTGCGAAATATTCTCGCTCTCATGCCTTCGTAGGCAGTTATCGCGTCAATGCACTTTTGAAGTTCTCCGCTGTTATAATAGCTCTCAGCCAGTGTAAGCCAATAGCCGCCATATGCTTGATAGGTCTTCCGGTTCGATTCCAGAAATTGTATCCTTGCGGTAATGTTGGGGTCGCTTTTCCATCTCGCGAATTCCAGCACGGCTTGTTCAGTTAGCGCAAGATCTCCGTCAAGCTTGTATTCGTTCACGATATTCACCATATAGGTGAACATGTCCTGGCGGCTCTGATGCAGCGCTTCCGCTTCGTCATCATCCAGCTCCCAGCCATCTCTCAGGTACTGCAATTCAGCCTGGGCTTTCGCTGATTCGTAACTGGCAGCGGCATCAACAGCCATATATACAAC
>CAZJQW010000069.1:0-2748 GCA_964548575.1 uncultured Candidatus Saccharibacteria bacterium | reverse complement strand
GATTTTTTAAATATTGAAGATGCCACAAAACGTTACAATGCACTATCACCTTACCAGATGAATCATGAGGGAAGTTTCTATGTAGTCATCAATGGAGATAGCCGAGAGGTAACAGCTTTCAATGACTCAAATACGGTTTTCATGATGACGCTATCGGGAAGACACTACATCAACTCAAGATATATCCATCGCCTACCAGAATGGTTTTATGGATCAAATTTTGAGTATTTTAAGGTGGGAAATGAAAGAATAGCCTTCATAATAGAAGAGGGAAAGGTAAAAGCCTATAAGCTACCGACTCGGGGAGTTCGCAAGGAGATGGGTATTGAGGAAGCATTGTCCTTGCTGAAGTCTGAGAAAGAATTTGATTATAGAGATATAGACTGAATGCTTTATGAACCAAGCATCTTCTTTTTTTCAATCCTAACCCGCCTCTGAGCCTGTCGCCATATGGCAAGGCTTATGATTGGCGTCAGATTTTCAACCTTTCGAAGTCTCAAGCCCTGTTGTAAGAATCCGGCGTATACCGATCATTCTGCGATCCCGACGATACAGAATATGTTATTGCGACACAGAAACGGCGGCTTAGACTATTGAGGAAATAGCTTTTTTCGCTCCTGCTTCGCTTGCTTTACGGCGGCACGATAAAGGCTAAGACTTACTAACGGTTTAACATTTTTTAGGACTATCATCCTTCCGTTCCTTTCGAGGTGCCCTGAATATATAGGTCTAATGAGCCCCAATATCCGCGAGTAGGTGTAGAGAGCTTTGCTCGAATCACGCTCCTTACGTTCATCCAGAGCCTTTTTAACTTCGTAGAGGCTTGAACCTGAACCAAGCATCTGGAAAATGAGTATGATCGCACTCGAATGCTCATCCGGTACATACATCCCATCGACCAACTTATAGCCTAAAAGCCTACTTAACTTAACGACTCCGTTTTCAAGATATGCGTTTGTACCTTTCTTCCGATTTACTTTGTTTTTCCGAGTTCGGATTGCCTGAGCCATAGCGGTAACAAAATTCATTGTATCCCCCTATGACTATCTTGTTAGGGAGATCAAATTGATTGCATTTATCACCAGAATAAAATCTAAGCCATAGTCACATGAGAGATAGTTGTAATTGTGACGCCCTGCTGTTTAGCCTTCAGTCTGGCGTTTTGCTTTATTGTTGTTGCCGATGCCAATATCTCATACCGATTTCGGTTGGATCGCTTGTCTCAGTAACCTTCTCCCCTATTGAGATTGCGTCTTCTTGAGAGGAAGGAAGATAAGTAACGCACTCAGTTTCGGCATGTCCTTTGCTATATAGACATGTTTTAGCCAAACTCGCTATCAAAGCTCGGGTATCGGTTTAACACCTATATAGGTACATACATACGCACGTAATTCTAATTGCTATAATGTTTTACTTGAAAATGCGTCAATTCCTGATATACTCTATACACGGAGTGAATCATGGATCAAGAAGTAAACGCAACCATAAATGCAATTAAAAACGACTACCTCTCCACCGAAGAGGTGATGGACTTACTCGGCATTAGCCGCCAAACGATCCACAACTGGACTTGTGCGAAGAAGCTACCATATTACAAATGGGGGAAGTCGCTCAGGTTTCATATCCGAGATATACAAGCCTATATCGATAAAACCCGCCAAGAAGCTATCATTAAAAAAGAACAGAGATAGCCGCAAGTACCTCCTCAGTGTCATCAGCGATCTGTTTATAGTAGTTTGCCGTCATATCATTACCTTTCCCGAGTGAATGCCCCATTAGGACTTTTACTCGGTAGGGATTGATTCCAGCCGCAATGAGTAGACTGTTGTAAAAGTGTCGCCAACCATAAAAAGTTATATTGTTGTCGTTTAGATATTTCTCAGATAATCCTAAGAGCATCGACGCATCATCAACCGCTTGTGCAAACACTTTTGGCGGTAGTGATTGTAGTTTCCCCATCCTCTGCTCCCAGAAGAGGTAGTCCGACTCTGACAGTCCCATGATCTTGATGTGTTCCTTCAAGCGATCCGCAAGACGCGGCAGAAGCGGTATCCGACGCTTTCCAGCCTCAGTCTTGGTATTTCGACTCGCGTCATGGGCATTTTTTACATCAAGGTAGAGGTGTCCGTTCGCTTCCACGATGCTTGAGACTCGCAAAGCATTGATCTCCGAGTTGCGGAGTCCACAACAAGCTCCAATCTCACAGAGCAACCGACTACGACTATCTGTCCATTCCATCTTGAAGACAGCTTGGACTTTATCGAGAGGAAAAGTACCTCGTTCCTCTTGCTCTTGGACTATGAGTGGTTTGAGTCCATAACATGGATTGTTTGCGATCTTCTCCTCTTCCAAGAGGTAATCAAAGATCACTCTCAAGGCAGATAAGGCTGAATTGACAGTCTTTGCAGATAGCCCTTTATCTCGCATATAGTCCTGCATATCCCGGAGTAAGGACCGTCTAACATCATGCACTGATCTGATGTCGTTTTCGATAAAAAAAGGGATAAAATGGTTTTTGCAGTAGCCCTCGCAATGGATTCGGTACTCTTCACTGATCGACTCACCTCTATCCGCTCGACGCTTTAGCATCTTTGAGCCATCAGCATAGAAGCTCGTTAACAGCTCCCCCAGAGGGTCACCTTTCCTCTCATACGACTTCCCAACGAAGCGATCCCGGTTGGCGATTGCCCATGTTGTGGCGGCGGCAAGGGTTTTTTGCCTCGTGGACACAGCCGGAATCAGATTTCC
>CAZJQW010000068.1:1295-2764 GCA_964548575.1 uncultured Candidatus Saccharibacteria bacterium | reverse complement strand
CAAAAAGAAAAAGTGGGCACTTTATTTAGTGTCCACTTTATGGGGTACAGATCAAGAAGGGGGTGGTTTTAAAGAAACGATTATGAAGTTGGGCAAGAAAAATTAGTTGAAGCATCACCAGCAATATTATCAGTTATTCTTCCTCCAGCAAATCCTGTACTGTCAACACAGAAGTTAGCTGTTGCTGTTCCAGCAGTACCTCCTGCCCCTACCATATTAATCGAAGCCGCCCACGATGTACGTGCTGTATTCACGCCACAAGATATGGCAGTATCACCAGATTGAGTCTGAGCCGCAGATACTAGGGTGGCCAAAGCAACCGTACAAAGGTCAGCTGGGTAATTTCCTGTAGAATCGATTGCAAGCTCTGCTGCTGCTCGCATACTATTCATACTTGAGATAGCTGAAGCACCCTTGCCTTTATTCCTAGCTGAGCTGAGCGAAACCAACACGACTGATGCCAAGATACCGATGATGGCGATGACGACGAGCAATTCGATAAGAGTGAAACCTCTTGTGTACTTTTTCATATTTTTTGATTACTAATAAATCGAGCTTATAATAACGAACCTTTCTTTATTAAGGTTGTCCGCACTATTATACCACTGTATGGAAAAATGGTAGAAAAGTGGGGCTGTGGATAACGGCAAAGGTCTGACCCTGGCATGCGACAAAGGTCCGACCTTTATTATACACAAGACAGAGGTTGCTTATTAACCTCTGTCAGTCTTGGTACAAAGGTCGGACCTTACTGCGTCGCGCTTGCGATATTGTATATAGGCACCAAGACTGAAGCCAGAAGAACGGCGACTCCCCCTCCGAGTAGGACGATCATAGCTGGCTCTATAAGTGATACTAGAGACTCGACGGCAGTTGCGACTTCGCGGGTGTAGAATTTGGCCAGAGTTTTCAAGATATTGCCCACCTCTCCAGTTTCCTCACCGACTTTTGTCATCTGGACCATGATGCCAGGGATCTGATCAGGATTGTTCGAGAGGGCCTCGGAGAGAGTCTTGCCACCTTTCACTGACTCGACAGCGGAGTGCATGATATTTTCATATACCCTGTTGTTGATAACATTGGACGTAAGCTCGAGAGCACGGACGATAGGAATACCTGAGATGAGCATGGTATTCATATTGTCAGCAAGTCGAGAGAGATAGAGCTTGCGATACAGACTACTAATATATGGAATGCCTAGTTTGAACCTATCGAAGGCCACCTTTCCGCTCGGAGTCCTCACGAACTTGACCAAGAAGAATCCTCCGATCACCAAACCGATGAGGATAAATATTCCGTATTCTACTAGGAAGTTGCTGATACCGAGGATGACTTGGGTATATACGGGAATCTCGGCTCCAGACTCGGTGATGATACCGCTAATTTTCGGGATGACCATCGTGAACATGGCGATCATAACGATGATAAATACAACGACGACGAATATAGGATATATGAGTGCGCCTCGG
>CAZJQW010000068.1:302-1285 GCA_964548575.1 uncultured Candidatus Saccharibacteria bacterium | reverse complement strand
GGTACGATCGAGATAATCTGCAAGATATAGGAAAGTTTCGTTCAGCTTGCCGGACTCTTCGCCAGCTTTGACCATATTCGTATAGAACTCCGAGAAAATCTTGGGATGTTTGGCCAAAGCATCGGACATAGCACTACCGCCTTGGATATCATCGGCTATGATCTGCAATTTTGAAGCCAAAACCTGATTTTCTGTCTCTGCGGCCAACAAACGGAAGACGCGCAGAGCGGATACCTGAGCTTCAAATAGAGTCGAGAGCTGTCTGGAGAGGATGACTACGTCTTTTGCTCCGACATGGTCGAAAAAGGAGATATTTTTGGAAAAAAAGGAGCCGCTTTGGCCAGCTTCGTGTATAGCTGATATGACCAATTGCCTTCTTTGCAGAGAAGAAATAGCCACATCGACGTTTATGGCATCGATCGATCCAGTCTTTTTGGCTCCAGTATCATCAACAGCTTCGTAATTGAATAACATATTATTGATTATTATATCATCCTTTCAAGAGTTTTCGGATTGAGTGAATTCATATATGCACTCTCCACTGAGATCTCACCTGCTCGTACCAATTCGGCCAAGGAGCGGTTCATGTCTATCATACCCTCTTGAGAGCTGGTCTCTATGACGGTATTGAGCTCATGAGTCCTGCGCTCGCGGATGAGATTGGAAACTGCGCTGTTATTGATAAGCAATTCATAAGCAGGGATCTGGCCTCCAGATATCCTAGGAATGAGCCTCTGTGAGAATATGCCACTCAGAGACCCTGCTAACTGAACGCGGATCTGGTCTTGTTGTGAAGGCGGGAAAGAATCGATGATACGGTCGACGGTCTGAGAGGCATTGTTTGTGTGCAAAGTCGAAAAGATGAGGTGACCAGTTTCGGCGGCTGTGACAGCAGTCGAAATAGTTGTCGGGTCGCGCATCTCACCGACCATAGCTACGTCTATATCTTCTCGGAACATGGCAGTGAGAGCATTGTGGAAGCC
>CAZJQW010000068.1:0-292 GCA_964548575.1 uncultured Candidatus Saccharibacteria bacterium | reverse complement strand
GATCGATGATAGATTTCTTTGAATCGAAGAGATACTCTATAGGATCTTCGATAGTCAAGATATGCTCTGTCCTAGTCTGGTTGATCATTTCGACGAGTGTTGCCAGAGTTGTGGTCTTGCCTTGGCCGATAGGTCCTACTACCAAGAAGAATCCTTGGGGCTTCCTAGTGAAAGTCTCCAAAATAGGAGGCAAGTTGAGCTCCTGCAGGGTCCTGATGGTTTTTGGGATAAGGCGCAAAGCTATAGAAACAGCTCCCTGTCTATAGAAAGCGTTGCCTCGAAAGCGGGCGTT
>CAZJQW010000067.1:0-2791 GCA_964548575.1 uncultured Candidatus Saccharibacteria bacterium | reverse complement strand
GACTGATTCATACGATGGGCTTGGCATCGCATCTGCCATAAAAGGAGTAGATGAGTCGGTGCGCGAACGTTTCGAAAATATTATTGGTGACCTCATTTCCAAAGCTCCTTTCTCGTTTTCTCAAGAATATCCGCCTTTTTCGTCAAAGGCAGTGGGAGGGAGGCAGCTACACGCGCTTGCGAGGGCAGGTGAATTGCCAGAGAAGATCCCGTCGAAGGGAATTACCATATATTCAGTTGATCTCGTTCAGGAGTCATTTGCTGATGCTCGTCTTGTCATTGAAAAAATCATTAGGGACATTCAAAAAATCAAAGGCGATTTTAGGCAAGAAGAAATAATCTTGCGCTGGCAAGAGCTGATAAATCGTAATTCAGATAAATTATTTATAGCTCGGTTGAAAGTCAAATGTTCAAGCGGAACCTATATGAGATCACTGGCGCACCGCCTAGGAAAGGACGCGGGCACCGGAGCCTTTGCTGTAAGTATAGTGCGCAAGGAAATCTTGATTCCAAGAGGATAAACTCAAGAATATAAAAAACACCCTAGCACTTGACTGGGGTGTTCACATTCGTGGGACCTATGTAGTACCCAATATATGACGAGTATCACTATCGAACATGAGCTGTAATTGATCGCAGTAATCGTCCTCTTCCCCGATTATTTGCCGTGCGCGATAGACGCGGTTGCCCATGACTTGGAAGACCTTGCGCTTGAGCTCACCTTGTTTGCCTTTCAAACTAAGGAGAATCACTTGGGAGCCGGCCAAAGATCTGCCCACGTTAACTCCGGAATCCTTTGTTTTGGGCAACCATTTCTGTCTCAAGAACATATTCGGGCCGACCACTTGCACAGAATGCATTCCGCAGACACTGAGTTCGCCGTTACTTTTGACTTGGGCGATCTCGGAAACAGAGAGCGAGAATGAATTTCTTGAGACAATTTCGTAGACTATATTATTGGCGAGGGAGTGGAGCAGGATATGTTTGTCCATGAGTATATCCGTCTCAGCTACGTATTCGGAGCTGAACTTGAAAATTTGAGGACTCCAACATTCGAAGTCAGGCTGAGTGCGCATGAGATCGATCATGTGGACTGAGCCCCAAGGCATTACCACACCTTTCCATTTACATCGAGGTGAATTCAAAAGTTTGTCTAAAAAGTTCATCTTTCCTCCTATTCATTTTTGGTTACAACTAAATCCAAAACAAATATACAATATGTATATGTGTTGGTCAAATTTTAGAAATTCGGGGTAGGTGTATATACATCGTCTTTCCGTTTGAAGAAAAATACCAAGATAAGACCAGCTATGAATCCGCCTACATGAGCGACATATGCAACATCGGACATATGTGCAACTCCCAATAACATAAATTGATAGAGTATGAATATTACCAATACTATTGGTCTGAAAAGTGGAACACCCATTCTATTGGGATTTGCAGGTCTATAAAATTCTAGAATAAGATTTGCTCCAAGTAATCCAGATATGGCTCCTGACGCTCCAAGGAGGAGTGAAGTCTCGTTTGGGTTGACGAGATAAAAAGCGAGAGTGGCACAAATGCCGGCTAAGAGATAGAAGAAAATAAATCTCGATAATCCCAATCGGCGCTCGACATAGACTCCTGATAAGAACAAAAATATCATGTTACCTATGAGATGTTGTTTTCCAGCATGCATGAATATCGAAGTAAAGAGTGAAAGCATGTTCTCGCCTTCGCTAAATGCGGCAGGAATAAAGCTCAAAGACATTCCTATTAACATTTTTTTTGGATAGCAAGATATGACGACATCTTCGTCTTGCAGGCATTGCTTTGAAACATTGTATCTGCAAGCGCCAGCTATAGGATTGTCCTTTATACATTGTTGATAAGATCTTTGATCAGAATTGACCACTACGCATCTGGGGTGGTTCTCTATCAGGCAATTGATGAAGCTGTTCTCATTGTGTACGTTAAAATTGAGTCCAAAGAACATATACACTACGATATTTATCAAAATAAGCGCTATAGTGCCTTTGGATGTGCTGATTGAGAATTGCATGATCTTTGGTGCCCTCGGTAGGAATCGAACCTACATCTAATCCTTAGGACGGACCTATTCTATCCATTGAACTACGAGGGCGTAAGCGACGTGCAGGAATAGATTAGCACACTTCCGCCCTGAATATAAATCTGTTATAGTACGAGCCATGACACCCGAAGAAAAATCGCTTCTGGAGAGGACATATGCTCTCGCCGAAGAGAACAACGAGATGCTACGTTCTATTCGCAATGCGAACCGCATTTCCTTGATATTGCGCATTGTCTATTGGGTGGTCATTATAGGTATTGCGCTTGGAGCTTACTATTTCATCCAGCCATACTTCGAATCTGTGCTTGACCTTACAGACCAAGCCAGTGCCAGCTTGAAAGAGCTGAATACAGACGGAGGCACTACTTCCGTGACAAATAAGATAGATACATTGAGGGATCTGTTGAAATAATATTTTTGCGCATAATACGCCGAGGTAGCTGTCTTGGTAGATATACATCCAGGAGGTTGCTAAAGTAAAGTTCTGTAGAAAGTAATAACGCCGAGGTAGCTCAGTTGGTAGAGCATTCCCCTGAAGAGGGAAGGGTCACCAGTTCGATCCTGGTCCTCGGCACATGAAGAACGAAATCATCCCCGCGATCTTGCCCATGCAGTTTTCTGAACTTGAGGAGCACCTCGAGCTCATCAAAGGATTTGCAAAGACAGTGCAGATAGATGTTTGCGACGGCCAATTCACGCCGAGCGCTTCTTGGCCATA
>CAZJQW010000066.1:0-2825 GCA_964548575.1 uncultured Candidatus Saccharibacteria bacterium | reverse complement strand
GAGTCGACGACTGACCGGGGCTTGCTGAAGCCTAATAATTTGCGGTGTCAGTGCGGCCATGTTCTCCTTGGTTTTGCAGCCGCGTATATCAAGAATGGCGGCGGCAAGCGTTGTGGCAAAGTCCGGGCTCAGAAGCAGCGCCTCCCTGACGAATGGGGCAACCGTATCGGGAATGAGCCCCGAGCATGAGATATCCTCCGATTGAATAGTGGTCGGAATATCAAATACACCTTCAAACTTATCAATTGTCAGTGAATGATTGAGCTGTAGGATGCTCCGGCAGAAGAGCAAACCTTCTGTGCCATTGGAATCAGCGCTGTTATATCCATCACTCTGAATACCACTTAGCAGAAGCACCGGATCGTTGGGTGCCCAAAAGGGTTGCCCAGTCTGATGCACCAGCGCATGATCGGTCAGCATTTTCGAGAGTTCTTCTTCTTTTTTTGACAGATCCTTAAGAAGGGCATCCAGCTCAAAGCGTTTACCTGAAATTGTTCTTTCGAGTGTTTCAAATAAACTGATATATTTCTTCTGACACTCGACGGCCTTTTTCTTATCATCCGGATCAAAGTATGTCTGCTCTCCAAGAAAGACATATTTGTACCATGTATCATAAACCTGCTCCAGAAGTTCCCTGAGATGTGATTTTTGGTACAGGAGCTCAACGTAACCGTCATTCAACTGCTTCAGGCGGTCTTCCGGAGGCGACGCTCCGACATTTGTTGTTTCAGATCCGTTTTCCTTGAAGGCTAGCTGTGTTACCGGAGACTCTTTGCCGAAACGGTCCTCATGCAGCTTATTCTCTCCCTTTAATAGCCCATTTCTCTCGTTTTGAAGTAACTCCCCACTACTGAAAAACAGATTCAGCATACGCTCGATCTCGCAACCGCCCGTTTCTCCAGTCTCCAGAAGCGCTGCCAACGCCTCAGCCGTCGTATTGCCAACGGCAAGAAGAGGATCCTTCGCAGGAATGTTTGAATCGTATTGCTTTGCTTTACTATCCCACCGGATACCGCTTATCGTGCCATGACACAGGGACTTCGCCGGAAAGACAAATTGCTCGGGCGCGAGCCAATTAAGCTTCTCCGCACAATCGGCCGGGCTCTTTATTGTGGATAGGATATCCTGCGTGCTGTCCGAATACCAACCGCAAACCACGTATGTTACGCTGACATTTATAAGTTCATTGCCCTTTTCATCTGTCATATTGTCATAGAACCCGAATACATTTCTGCAATCCGGATAGTATGCCGCAAATGCGGGAAGTCCCGGAGCAATCGCAGTGTTTTGTGCGAGAAATTCCTTACAAGCGCTCGGATTTTGATTCGCCGGGTAAGCTCTGCCCAGATACCGGTACGGTTGGTTATCATCTTCGAGAACCGGATACTGCGGACTTTTGTGGTTGAAATTCTCCATGCCTCGGTCTTTCTGCAGAACATCGGATTCCACATTCCAACTTTGCGAGTGCAAGTCTCCGCCAGTACTATCCATACTTGTCCAAACCCTTGTGATCTGCCAACGATTAGGGACCGTCGGGTAATCGACAATGTCGCTGTCATCGTTTTGCATGCCCTGCTTCAGGGTATCCGGCAGAATCCAGTGAAGATGGATTCCACTGTCCTCATCCGCATGAGAGCCCCGAAGATTCGGTTCGACAAAGTCTCCGAGAGGCTTCTCTTCGAGACTGGAATAATCATACGCCGTATCGGCAAATTTATCTCTGGGTTTGCCGAAGAGCATGGCTTTCAATCCCATCGGGATCAGAAGCATTTCCTTGTCAATACTTTCTTCTGCATACGATTGTTCCTTATATCCCATTATTTCCATCCCCTCTATGTAGTCGATTATCTCTTATGGGCATCCACTTTCCATACCGTTTTGATTACAGGAAATACATTTGGCGCAGATTCCCAGACAAACGTCCGGTTCCCAATGAAGGGGGCGTCCTTATTGGCAGTGATTGATACTAAAAGATTTAGGCCGAGGGAGAGGTTGGCTTCGTTTTTGTAATATGTATCAAGCGAAAGACTGTTTTTCCAGTCCTCACAGAATTTGATCGTGCAAACATCGTTTTTCTTGTTGAAAACGACGCTGTTTTTCTTGCCGTTGCCACAATGTATGAATAGATTGGTTCCGTCTTTTAACATCAGAGTCGGAACGACTGAGTTGAAGGTGTAATTCTTATCCACTTGGATTTTTACCGATACCGGAAGAACGATATCTATCATGTGGCTGTTGTCCTGGTTGAAATAGTCGGCATTATCCGGATAGGATAGGGCGGCATTCCTTGGGTCTTTCGAATTGAAACTGACGAGAATCTCATCTCGATGTATTTTCGACAAATTGTTGTCGGTGCAGATTATCAGAGATGACAAATCTTCAAAGGTCATCGGAAGAGTGCCCTTGGCGGCAATTGTTTTTCCACTCTTCTCAGTGTAGAGCATCGCCTGTAATTTGAAATTCGCGGCATGATCCGGAACAGTATTTTTGAGTTGCCCGATAATAGAGTTGCCACCCTCAATTTGATCAAATTGTCCGGAATCCACCTGCTGTGATCTTTCGTTAAAGAGAAGCATTGAAAGTATTTTGGGCGTATCCCCGTCCGCTGTGGTGCCGGTCGCAGTCAGAGTGAACACATTGTTCTCAATTGTCACCGGTCCAACAGAAATGCTACCCGCGGACTCACCCAAGTAGGATAAGTCCTTATTTATTTCTTTAATATGCACAGCTTGACGCATGTCATCAGCAACAGCAGCCGCTCCGAAAAGATATTCGGGACTCTCTTTGTCCGTAAGATTTCTCTTGATTGTATCTTTGCTGTATGT
>CAZJQW010000065.1:0-2837 GCA_964548575.1 uncultured Candidatus Saccharibacteria bacterium | reverse complement strand
ACCTTCTGCGCTTTTCTAATTCTGCTTTCTGCTTTCCATTTTCCATTCTCCGCCTTCCTTCTTCCTTCTTCTTTCTCCTTACTTCTTTGTGCTAAAATATCCCCATGAAACCACAATGTTTTATCTTCATCGGAGCGTCGGGTTGCGGTAAGGGAACACAAGTCGAGCTATTAAAAAAATTGCTGAAAGAAAAGGATCCAGATCGAGCGATACTCTATATCCAGACAGGGGCAGAGTTCCGCAAATTTGTGGAAGGTGATTCGCATACTCAGAGACTCGCAAAACAAGTGATGGATAAGGGAGGGCTTCAACCCGAATTTGTAACGGTCTATCAATGGATAAAAGTCATGGTCGAGAAATATACAGGAGAAGAGCATCTCATATTCGACGGCACACCGAGAAAACATCATGAGGCTGGAGTTTTGCATTCTATAATCGATTTTTACAAGCTTTCAAAGCCGAACGTTATCACTTTCGACATCAGCATCGACGTAGCGACGAGAAGACTCCTTTCAAGAAAGAGAGCAGATGACACAGAAGAGGACATTCGAGCCAGATTGGCTTGGTTTGAGACAGATGTAAAGCCAACTATCGGATTCTATGAAAATAATCCAGCTTACAATTTCATCAGAGTAAATGGCGAGAAACCAGAGGAGGAGGTGCACGATCAGATTGCGAGCCGACTCTCTTTGGGCTAGTATCAGTTCATGATAACTATCAAGACCAAGGAAGAAATAGCCATTCTCCGTGAAGGAGGCAGGCGCCATGGGCAGATCTTGCGAGAGCTCGCCAGTATGGTGAAGCCTGGCATAACAGCTCAACTGTTGGAAGACAGAGCTCGAGAATTGATCAAAGAAGGGGGCGACAAGTCAGCTTTTCTCGACTACAAGCCAGAAGGAGCGAGCAGGGCATACCCAGCCGCTCTGTGCGTTTCTATAAATGATGAGATCGTCCATGGCATACCAAATGAATCACACAAAATCCTCAAAGAAGGAGATATTGTGAGCATCGACTTGGGTTTGGAACACAAGGGACTCATAACGGATGCAGCTCTCACTGTACCAGTTGGAAAGATAAGCTCTCTACTCGAGGAACTTTTGGTTGTAACGAAAAAAGCTTTGAATATGGGGATCAAAGCGGCAAAACCTGGTAAGCGCGTAAGCGATATAGGAGAGGCTGTAGAGCGAGTCGCTATTCCATATAAATACGGAGTAGTCGAGGAGCTCGCTGGACACGGAGTCGGATATAGCGTTCACGAAGAACCGTATGTCCCAAATTGGGGCGGCTCTGGAGAATCCAGCATCCTCCAGCCCGGAATGGTGATCGCTATCGAGCCGATGTTCAATCTAGGAACAAAACATATAGTTTTGGATGCTGACGGATATACCTATAGAACCAAGGATGGCAAGCCGAGCGCACATTTCGAACATACGGTCGTGATCACAAAGAGCGGGGCAGAGGTATTAACGGCTTAGGCTTTTTTGCTATAATACAGGGACTTAATCCAATAATATGAAAAAAGATCATCCAAAATATGAGCGCACTTTAGTAGTCATCAAACCAGACGGCATCCAGAGATCCCTTATCGGAGAAGTCGTCAAAAGATACGAACAGATCGGTCTCAAGCTCGTAGGCATAAAGATGCTCATACCGACAGTCGAACACATCGAAAAGCACTACACTTTGGATCCAGAGTGGAGAGTGAAGACAGGATTGAAATCCATCAAAGCTTACACTGACAAAGGACTGACACCTCCTTCGACAGACCCACTCAAGATCACTGAGATCATCCTCAAAAATCTCACGAACTATATGACAAAAGGACCAGTTGTCGCTATGGTCTGGCAGGGAGCTCATTCTGTAGAGATAGTTCGCAAAATAACAGGAGGAACAGAGCCGAGAACGTCTCCAGTAGGAACGATAAGAGGCGACTATGTGCTCGATTCTTATGCTATGAGCGATGTAGATGGCCGTGCGGTTCGCAATATAGTCCACGCTTCAGGTTCAGTCAAAGAAGCAAATGACGAAATACATTATTGGTTCAACGATAGCGAATTGTTCGACTACCGCCTCATCGCAGACGAAATGCTGTACGACGTGGATTTGGACGGCATTCTAGAATAAAGTCAAATCCTATTCTTGTAGAAAAATACGATCGAACGTACTTTCCTTGTGTCCTAATTTGTAAGAATTTTTTGTAAGTTAAGCTGTATTTTTGTTACTCGAGAATAATTACAGCGCTGTCAATGTTGCTTCATTTTTTTTGTGATGTCGCAATGGTGAATTTCGCTTGCGCTTTGCTTTGAGAGGAATAAAATATAGTCAGGTTGCAAAGTAAAAACCTACAAAACTAATTTTGCGGGCATGCCGACGAACGGGTAGGGCCGTTCACATTCCTTTGCACCTTGGTGCTATTGGTGAGGCAACCCACCTGGAATACCAGGTAAATTACTTTGCAATCTTTATAGTGAACGTCTGCATTTATAGGGCTTTTGCCCTAAAAAGAGCAGGCGTTTTCTATTATATGGATTTTCAAGTATAATTTGTAAATGAAAACTTATATTGGAGCATTTGTAGTGCTAGTCATCGTCCTTGTCGGACAGAAATATGGCATCGATACCGGACTTTATGTGAAGATGCCAGAGTACGACATCCCCATGCACATCTTGGGAGGACTTGGTATCGGGTTGTTCGCTTGTGCAATCGCAAAATCCGGAATTATCAGGCGTTTTGCCATAAAGAGAAAAGTTCTGCTCGCTGTATTTGTTGTGGGTTTACTATGGGAAGCTCTGGAAGCTTATTTTGGTATCATGGGATTTACGCTTTGGTCCAAGCCT
>CAZJQW010000064.1:1423-2908 GCA_964548575.1 uncultured Candidatus Saccharibacteria bacterium | reverse complement strand
ACAGTAATTTATTGGTTAATAATCCTGGTTATTAGTCAATATTTAAAGATTATGAGAAGAAAAATAATCTCACTAACCATTATTGGAGTCTTTTTCTTGGGAGCAATGACGCTGCTTGCGTCATGCGCTTCCAAGAACACTCCGGCTCTTCATCAGACAGCCTCTTCTGTGCTTGCTGAAATCAATTATGGAGGACCACGCCCCGCAGACCAGCAGCATGTGTTGAAACTGGCGGTGGATCCTATCCCCACTGTGCGGGTTGGTTTCCTTGGAACCGGTAATAGGGGCTCAAAAGCTGCACGTCGTTTTACTTTTATTGAGGATGTTGAAATCGTGGCATTGTGCGATATATACCAGCACAAAGTAACGAGCACCCAAAAGACGATTGCCGATAGGGGCTTTCCTCTCGCAGACGAGTACGTGGGGGAAGAAGCTTGGAAAGAGATGTGTGACAGGGATGACATTGACCTCATCTATATTACCACCGATTGGGCTACCCATGTTCCCATGGCGGTTTATGCGATGGAACGAGGCAAGCATGTCGCCATCGAAGTTCCGGCGGCAATAAGTGTTGACGAGAGCTGGGAATTGGTTAATACTGCAGAAAGAACGCAAAAGCATTGCATGATGTTGGAGAACTGCACCTACGACTTTTTTGAGCTAACCACGCTCAATATGGCACAGCAAGGTCTTTTCGGTGACATTGTGCATGGTGAAGGTGCGTATATACATGATCTTCGCTCGCAGTTGAAGTCAAAAACCAACTGGCGAATTAAGCATTATGAGGATTACACCGGTAACCCTTATCCCACTCATGGACTTGGACCTGTTTGTCAAGCTATGAATATCCACAGGGGCGATAAGATGAACTTCCTTGTTTCTGTATCTACAGATCAGTTCGGAATGACGCGATACTTAGAGGACACTTTTGGAAAGGACTCGCCTGAGGCAGCTAAAGAGTATAAGATGGGAGATATGAACACCACTATCATCAAAACTGAGAAAGGCAAAACCATAATGGTTCAGCATGATGTTACTAGTCCCAGACCATACAGCAGACTGCATACTTTAAGCGGAACAAAAGGTTTTGCTCAAAAATATCCTAATCCTGGTATTTCCTTAGATTCGGAAGGGCATAATTTTCTTAAAAAAGATGCTTGCGATAAGCTGATGAAAGAGTATGAGCATCCGTTTATTACTGAGATTGGCGAATATGCGAAAGAGGTAGGCGGTCATGGAGGTATGGACTTCATAATGGATTACCGTTTGGTTTACTGTCTCCAAAACGGACTGCCGTTAGATATGGACGTGTATGATGCAGCAGAGTGGTCTTCTCTTTTTGAACTGACTGAAATATCGGCTTCTAACGGAGGTGTTCCTGTGAAAATGCCAGACTTTACTCGCGGCGACTGGGATCTGCTTGATGGGTTAACATTTGCAAAATGAAGAAGCTGTATATATATGTTATTCTATTATTGTCGATTT
>CAZJQW010000064.1:0-1413 GCA_964548575.1 uncultured Candidatus Saccharibacteria bacterium | reverse complement strand
CTCCCGAGGCAAAACGTTCTGCACAAGTGGAAACGCTTGAGGTGGTAGATATCACCGACTTTTCTGCTATGTGCAGAGGGCGTATAATAGATGAAGGCAGCGGAACTGTCTCGCGATATGGTATAGAATTGGATGGCGGAAGCGGATATGTTAAGCACTTCCGCACCGAGATTTCAGGTAATAATTTTGGGGTGCAGCTCACTGGCTTATCTCAGAATACATTGTACCGATATCGTGCTTACATTGACGACGGTACCGTCCAGTATGGAGAAGAGAAGCAATTTACCACCCAGTCCGGTGTTCAGTTCTCTGCGAGCATAGATCCCATATCAATCACGCGGAATTCCGCAATTGTAGATTTTACATCTGTAGTGGACCGCTCTAAAGAATGGGGTGTCTATTATAGCGAATCGGAAGCTACAACAGACGATCCGGTAAAGAAAGAATCGTCGCAAGCGAGCATTATCATAGAGGGGTTAAAAAATAATACCACCTATCATATCTTGCCATACGTGGTAAGCAATAACTCTGAGACATTCTTTTTGGAGAAATCCAGTTTTACCACTACCGACAATTCCGGAAATAGTGGCCCTGATGTGCATAACATGCATCCTATCTCTCAATTGAGACACGTGAAGTATCAAGTAGTTAAAAGAGTGGAACCCTTTTTAACTGCATATAACAGAGCGATAAGCGACGCTGACCTTAGTATTGATCTGGAACAGCAAGAGAAAGCAATGTCCGATTTTTATGTTCCCGGTTATTATGGAAATGAGGAGGCTCATAGGGCAGCTGCCAAGAATTTGACAGACGACTCTTATGGTGCTTATGTTAACGCACTCGCTTTTAGATTGTCAGGAGATAAGAAGTATGCAGAAAAAGCTGTATATTTCTTGAATGCGTGGTCAAATAAGAACACTACTTATTCCGGACCTGATGGTGCATTAACAATGACGCGTGCGGGCAGCGGATTAGTGATTGCCGCTGAGCTTATGACTGGTACGAAGGAGTGGAGCGCGGCAGAGCGAAATCAATTTTCTCATTGGGTAATCAATGTATATCAAAGAGCCGGTAACAGTATTCGCAATAGGCAAAACAATTGGGCCGATTGGGGACGTTACGCCTCCATTCTTAGCGCATCGTTCACCGAAAACAGAGCAGCCGCGAATGAGAATATACGGTTGATGAAATCCGACCTTTTCGTTAAAATTGCTCCTGATGGGCACATGCCTGAAGAGGTGCCCCGCGGTGTAACGGGCACGTGGTACACCTATTTCTCCTTATCTCCGCTTACAGCGGCGGCTTGGATTGCAAATAATATTACGGGAGAAAATCTATTTGCTCTGGAATCGGGTGAGGGTGCATCAATAAAGAAGGCGGTTGATTACATTTTGTACTATTCCATAAACCCCA
>CAZJQW010000063.1:0-2942 GCA_964548575.1 uncultured Candidatus Saccharibacteria bacterium | reverse complement strand
TTACTAGACCTGTCATAGAGACGATCTTCCAGACATTCGCCGCTTCTGTCATCATGGGCTACGCAGCATACCTGTCGCTTCGAATCTTCGCCGCAATATTTCCTCTTACAAAAGTTTGGGGAGTTTTCTTCCAAGGGCTGTTCTCAGGACTGATCGGTATCGTCGTCCTGATCTTTATGCTCTTAATACTCCGTAACAAACAGATTATGGAGGTCTGGAACACTCTGCATCACAAGATCTGGAAGGTCTCAGTTCCTCCCGCCGAAGTGGAGCGCATCTAGAATATCTGCTATATTGCCTTTATGGAAAACGCAAAAATACGGAATTTTTCTATCATAGCTCACATCGACCATGGCAAGTCGACTTTGGCTGATCGCATGCTCGAGATCACGGGGACCATCGAAAAGAGGAAGATGCAGGCTCAAGTTTTAGATTCTATGGAGTTGGAGCGCGAAAGGGGCATCACCATAAAGATGCAGCCAGTCAGGATGAAATGGAAAGACCATATATTGAACCTCATCGACACTCCGGGGCATATAGATTTTTCATACGAGGTCTCACGAGCTCTCAAAGCTGTCGAGGGTTCGATACTTCTCGTCGACGCTACGCAAGGAGTACAGGCACAGACTCTCACTACATTGAGTATGGCCAAAGAATCGGGACTGAAGATCATCCCTGTCGTAAGCAAGATAGACTCTCCGCTTGCAAGGACAGAAGAAGTAGTTCTAGAAGTTTGTCAGCTATTGGATTGTGAGACAGATCAGGTAGTAAAGGTCTCGGGTAAAACAGGCGAAGGGGTCGATTTTCTTTTGGATGAAGTCGTAAAGATGATACCTGCTCCAATGAGTCCCGATGATACCAATAATTTCCGCTCGCTCATATTCGACTTTCAATATTCAAATCACACAGGCGTCATCGTCTATATCCGAGTCATGAATGGCAGTGCTCGCACGCATGACAAGCTCGTCTTCAAGATTGCTAACAGGCAATTTGAGGCCATAGAAGTTGGTATCTTTTCTCCAGAAAATACGCCAAAAGATTCTTTGAATGCGGGTGAGATAGGGTACATAGTCACAGGTATCAAGGAGCCTGGTATAGCTTCAGTAGGAGACACGGTGGCTTCTTTGCGTGATAGCTTGCCGCCTCTATCCGGATACAAGAGTCCTCGTCCTGTAGTTTGGGCATCTATTTATCCTGAGAGTCAGGACGATTTGCCTTTACTGCGCCAGGCTCTCGGCAGGCTGAGGCTTTTCGATTCTTCCTTTACGTACGAAGAAGAAGCCTCGGGCACTCTGGGAAAAGGATACCGCTGTGGATTTTTGGGTATGCTCCACATGGAGATAGTCACCGAGCGCCTACGTCGAGAATTTGATCTTGAGCTCGTCGTGACTCAGCCGAGCATCACCTATACAGTGGAGCTCAAGACTGGCAAAACTGTCACTATATATTCTCCTGCCTTGTTCCCTGATGATCACGACATTAAGAGTGTATCTGAGCCTATCGTGACGATGAAGATCATCACGCCCCCTGACTATCTGGGAGGGCTCCTAAAGTCTCTCTATGAACATGAAGCAAATGTCACAGCCACAGAAAACTTTGGAGACAATCGTTCTATGCTCATTCTCGAAATGCCTTTGCGCGAGCTCATGAGGAATTTCTTTGATGAAGTGAAAAGCATATCTTCTGGCTACGCTTCGATCTCATACGATATCACAGAGAATAGGGTAGCTGACGTGGTGAGAATGGATATTCTTGTGGCCGATGAGCCAGTATTTGCATTTAGCAGAGTTGTGTCGAGGAGACGCGTTCCTGAAGATGCAGAAAAAATGGTGAAGAAGCTCCATGAGATACTTCCTCGGGAGCTGTTCACATTCAAAGTGCAGGCCAAGGCCTTTGGCAGGATCATTTCGTCAGAGACGGTTTCAGGAAAGAAGAAGGACGCCGCAGGTACGCTCTCTGGAGGAGACATAACCAGAAAGATGAAATTGCGCGAGAAACAAAAAGAAGGCCGCAAGCGCCTCAAGGAGCACGGCTCTGTGAATATCCCTCAAGAAGTATTCGTGAAGATGATGAGGGCAGGTGATAACTAGTACAGACGGTTTATCGCCAAACAGGGAAGTAGAGCAGGATCATGCTGATTATTACCAATATGCCTATTATCATAAAGCCGACGCTCGCGTATTTCTTTGTTTTTTCGTGAAATAACATTGCGGATTTAGTATACTTTAGACTATGCAATACGGCAACAGGGTAAAAAAGGTCAAATTTCTGGCTTCTCCAATCGGGATCGTTATCATCCTTGTTGTCCTTATCATACTTTCCCGCGCGGCCATCGGTATCCATAGCAAGCAGAAAATTAGCTCTCATAAGCTGGAAATCGCTATAAAAGAATTGGAAAGTCTGGAAGTTCGCGAGCAAGAGTTAGAGAGGAACTTGGGCAAACTCGCAGGAGATGAGGGAATAGAAGCGGAGCTTCGAACCAAGTTTCGTGCCGTCAAACCAGGCGAGTCCGTGGCTGTTATCGTGAGCAGTACAGACCCCACTCGGCTTCAAAGCGCAAATACTATCGATGCTCCAGTCATCATAAAGAAGAGGGGACTCATCCCGCGCTTGTTGCAGGTTCTGGGCTTTTGAGGGTAAGATTAGTTGTATTGTCACGAGATTTTTGCTGGTCGATTCGCTTGTTCGGTAGAATTCAATAGCGAGATTAGTTTAGTGGTAGAACGCGTGCTTCCCAAGCATGCGGCGCGGGTTCGATTCCCGCATCTCGCACAATTAAATGTACCCCATAAAGTGGATAGGGAATCAATGTGCCCCGCTTTGTGAAGCTTGTGGGTACAGCATTCATCTTTACGACACTTCGCGCAAGTGAAGTCAGACTTTACTTGCGCGAAGTGATAAAAAGAAAGTTTGTTGTGACAGCAGTTTCTATTTCGTAGCAC
>CAZJQW010000062.1:0-3050 GCA_964548575.1 uncultured Candidatus Saccharibacteria bacterium | reverse complement strand
TGCTCCATATCTCGCAAAGCAGAAAGAATTCACGAGCAAATATCAAGGCAAGGTCGAATACAAGCAATATCTTCTCGAGAGAACACAGTCGCTTAACGATGTCGTTCCGGATCTCGACCTACTCCTATGATTGATATTGCCGCATTGAAAAAGATTGATCCGGAATTGGCCAAGCTATCCGACAAAGACGCGCTTGAAATTCGTGATTTACTCTATCGCATGGCCGAATTGGCAATGAAGAATTATTATGAGGACAAAAATGTTTCCAAATATCCCACTGGGGATAGCGCCACTTGCGAACGGGTGTAGTAAAATACCGATATGAACGAAAATATTTTCAAAAATGGAATAATTTACTGTCGCGTTTCATCAACTGAACAAGTGGACGGCACGTCTCTTGAATCGCAGGAGAAAATCTGTCGGGAATTCTGTGCTCGTGAACATATTCAAGTCTTGAAAGTATTCGTGGAAAAAGGAGAATCAGCCAAGACCGCCGAACGCACCGAATTCATTAACGCTATCAGCTTCTGTTCCGAGAAAAAGAACGCCGTCGATTATTTCGTAGTCTACAAGCTAGACCGTTTTGCTCGTTGCCAAGCCGATCATATTACTGTCAGGCAAACATTGAAGAAATACCACACTGAATTGAAATCTGTCACTGAACCAATCAGCGACAGTCCAGTAGGCAAAATGATGGAAGGCATACTTTCTGCCTTCGCCGAATTTGATAACAATGTCCGCACTGAAAGAAGCGTCAATGGTATGAAGGAGCGCATCAAACAAGGAATATGGGTCTGGCAAGCTCCTATGGGCTATTACAGAACTGAAAAAGGCGCTAACCTCACTCCACATCCGACATATGCTCCATTTATCAAAACGATTTTCGAGGAATACGCCAAGGGCATTCATACATTCGATTCACTGGCTAAGTATGTAACTGATCGCGGCTTCACCATGAAAAACGGTAAACCAGCCATTCCGCAACTTATAGAAAAGATAATCAGAAATCCTCTTTACTGCGGGAGAATTAAAGTCTGGGACATAGAGATCAAAGGTAAATTCGAACCCATCATAACCGAGCGTCTATTCGATCAATGCCAAGAAAACGGTAAGCGAAGACCAAAGACTCCCCGGCTGGCAAAAAACAGTGACTTTCCGCTAAGAAAACTAGCTGTATGTGAATTTTGTGATAAGCCTTTAACCGGAAGCAAGCCCACCGGCAGACAAGGCGTTAAATATCCGTACTACCATCATCACAAGCAAAACTGCGAGCATGCCGCGTTTATTCCCAAAGCCCACTTCGAGCAAATGTTTGTGGAATATCTCCAAGAAATAACGCCTAGCTTCAAATTCGAGGAATCATTCAAAGCTATAGTCCTCGATATATGGAAAAACAACTTCAAGAAATTCGATGAAGAAAACGAACAGATCAAGAAAGCAGTCTCAATGCTAGAACAGAAACGTCAACGTGTCTTCGATCTACACCAAGATAAAACCTACACCGACCAAGAATTCAAGGATCAGAAAAACATTATTGAAGAGAAGATCAAAAAGCACATGAGCTTGATGCACGACACTTACGACAAGGAATTCAAAATGGATGCCGCTCTGGAATACTGCTTTGACTTCGTGAGAAATACCGCGAGCACATGGGTGAAGCTAGCAAACAAGCCAGAAGATCGCCTCTGTTTCCAAAAATTGGTCATATCCGAAAACGTGCGATTTTCCGGAAACAAATTTGGAAACGCGAAACTAACGCCAATATACAACCTATATCAGCAATTCTTGCTTGATAAATCCTCTTTGGTGACCCTACGGGGAATCGAACCCCGATTTGAGGCTTGAGAAGCCTCCGTCCTAACCGTTAGACGATAGGGCCATTCATACTGAACTTACAATAAACGAACTCATCTTACACTGAACTTCTCTTTTTGAGCTTGCACATAATAACCCGAATCCTACGCTTTATCAAGCCACTCCTTATCCTGTCGCACCAATAGGTCCTTGGCTTCTCGCGGATCCCGCATGAGCGCTTCTGTAACTCTCTCCATGCGCACAGATTGCGAGCCTTTGATGAGGACGATATCGTGAGGACCGATGATCTTCACTATTTCGGCTACAGCTTCTTTTGCATTATCATATTTCCAAACTGATTCCGGAGACATCCCAGATTCAACCGCAGATTCCAGAGTCGCTCTCGAACGTGGGCCGACCACGACGAGCTTCGATACACATTCCGCGGCTTTCTTGCCAACGAGCCGATGCTGTTCTGCCGAATACTTCCCCAACTCCATCATGTCGCCCAATATAGCTATCCTGTTTCCAGAACATTCCAGAGATTTCAATGATTCAAGAGCTGCCACAGTGGCATCAGGAGAAGAATTGTACGTGTCATCGATAAGTGTCGATCCATTCAAGCCAGAAATGATATTCATACGACCATTTGGAGCTTCATAATTCGGGAGAAGCTTTGCGATCTCGCCGACTTGCATCCCTTTGACCTTTCCAACGGAAGCAGCCGCTCCGAGAGGATACATATAAGTATTTCCGATGATTCCATTCATCGAAACAGGAACCGAGACAGAATCGATCGAGAGGTCGAAACAAAAGCCAGAAGGACCGTCCTCATACGTGGTCGCATAATTATTCGTGCAAACTTCCAACGTCTCCTTTGTTCCAAAGCGGATCACTTTGATACCTTTTTTGAAAAGCTCCTCCGCGAGGCTATTCAAATTATCACCATCTCCGTACAAGATGGCAGTCCCCCCATTCTTCACATTCAAAGCAAGAGAAGATTTTTCCTCGAGGACTTCTTCTGGAGACCCGAAGAATTCCACATGCACAGGAGTACTGCTCACACGCGTGATGACTGCGATATTAGGCGAAAGCCAAGGAGCGACCTTTTTGATATCTCCTGGGTGATCAGCCCCGACTTCGATAACCAAGGTGTCAGGATATTCTTGCCTTGTAAAAATAAGCTTGAGTCCTGCATTTATATTTTTGATCCAACCAGAGAGGCTATACCACGCATTTGGTACACCAATGATAGT
>CAZJQW010000061.1:0-3119 GCA_964548575.1 uncultured Candidatus Saccharibacteria bacterium | reverse complement strand
CAAGACTCGCGATTACTCATATAGTTCTTCCTTAGAGAGTCCCATAGTTCATTTTGGTTTTAAAGGCGTCGATTATCGGACGCTTACCTTCTACCCGCTATTTCCTTTATTCTCGCTTTCAATTTCGCATAGGATTTCGGATGTAAACGGATGCGTGCTCTGTATTTGGTATGGCAGAAGGAGAAACCAAGAAATTTTCTTCGACTGGCTGGTGCCACGGCACTTTTCTCTCGGTTCACTTTCAGCTTCAGCTTTCCTTCCAGAAAGACTACTACACTGTCCATGACCCTTAGACCTGCTTTATTTGTGCGCAGGAAGATGTTGCAGTCGTCCGCATATCGGCAGAACCGATGGCCTCGCTTTTCTAGTTCTTTATCAAACTCATCCAACATAATATTGCTTAGAAGAGGACTTAGCGGACCACCTTGTGGCACGCTTTCTTCGGTTTAGGAAACCAGTCCTCCCACCATGACTCCGGCGTTCAGATAGGCGCGGATGAGTTTCAGCACGCGCTTATCCTTCACTCTCCGGGATACCAAATACATGAGAAGATCGCGATTCACCGTATGCAATCGCAGTGCAAATCAAACTGAGCGGCTGATGCCGCTTTTTCTTTTCGTCAATGCGTCGGTTGTCGGACGCTTACGCATATTCTTCATGATTATCTCTATGCATGAATTTCAAATTCTTTTTTCCCTTCGATGGGAGCATTCAATTCAGCAATTAAAATATCATGATCAGACAAACCGTCAGCCTTAACAAGAGGCTCCAATTTCGAACATGAAAAGCCATACATAAAAATATGATCAAGTGGTATTCCACCTCTAGTAGGAATAGGCTTTCCCTTTTCGGAAACATCCGCCATCGTGAACCCCATATCATCAAAAGAGTCTTTGATAATATTTAAATTATAATTCACCTGAGCGAATTCATTATAGTTATCAGGATTAAATCGCTCATTTAATTCTCCCCGACAAAGTGCATTATTAAAATCACCACACACAATAATGTAATCATGACCTTTCTTTTGTGTTTGAATCATAGGAATTACAATGTTATGAAAACACTCTCCTTCTGCGTTATATTGTTCCTGAAATGATTCTTCTCCGCCCGTTTCCATTCTGCAACCTATTACGGATAGATTTACACCACATCGCAACGGAAGCGTAACTCTTAAAATGTTGCATCCTTCATCAACAGATGAAATCAGATCGTTGGTATATATTTCTTTAAGCAAGTTTTTTTTATCTACCACCAGTGCTTCCTTTACTCCTATTAAAATTCCATTTTTCCCTGATCGACTTGATAAGAACCAAATATATCCTTCATTTTGAAATCTCTCAAACAAATAATCTATTCCCTTGGCAACAACAAATTCAGTTAAAGCAAAAATATCGGCTTTCTGCTCAATTATTTTATCAACAACTTTACTTTTTATTTCATGCTTATTGCTCCATCCTAAGGATGCACTACCATGGATGTTCCAGGTCATTACTTTCAGTTTCAACTTGACTCATCCTCTCATAATTCTTAAACTTGAGCTACCTGTTATCTCTATTGTTATCTCAATTCAAATAAACGTACTACAATTCCGTATGAGTTTGTCCAACCCCCTTACACCAACCCCAAATATTTCTCAAAGAACCCCTGCAATCGCTCGATAACCGTCTGCTTCTTCGTCGCTCTCCCTCCATCCGCAAATCGTGATACTGGCGGCATGATCCGATCGATGTCCGTGCCTATGGTCTTGAGCGTTCCATCACGGAACGCTCCGTTGATTAAGCGCAACGTTGGCTCGGGCTTCAGATGCTCCGACTCGATGATCGCCGCGAGATCGTTTTCTTTCTGTTCCAGGACAAAGGCGAGCCAGTCGTTGTCGACCTGGGTGTTGACGTTGACGCGGCTGATGAAGGACTGGATGAGTTCTTTCTTGCTGCGGAGTTCGATGCTGGAGGAGACGGCGCGTTCGATGGCGCCGAGGATGGCTTTGTCGGTGCAGTTGGAGTCGTGGTATTTGGCCACGAGTTGGAGGATGTAGTCGATATTGACTTCGATTTGTTTGACGAGTTCGAGCTCGAAGACGATATCGTCGTTGATGTACTCTTTGTCGACCATCTGGCGGACGCGGATATCGTGGTAGATATCGAGGTAGGTGCTCTGGTAGTCCTGGAAGTCGCGGGCGCTGAGGATCTCGTTGCCGGCGAAGTCATCGAAGGTGGCGAGGATGTTTCGGAGGCGGAGGATGACGCCGAAGAGTCGAACGAAGTCTTTTTGGGCGGTTTCGCCGAGGATGGGCTCGCCAAGGGGGAACTTGGTGAGCAGGCTGTCGATGAGGTCGGTATAGCCGGCCTTGTGCTCGCCGTTCTCGGTGTAACCATTGTAGTAGTCCTGGTAGGCTTTGAGGAGTACGATGCCGCCGGCTTCTTTGTCGCCGAAGAGGGCGATGGCGTCGTCGGTGGCTTTCTTGAGGTCGCGGAAGCAGACGATGTTGCCGAAGGTTTTGACGGTATTGAGGATTCGGTTGGTTCGCGAAAAGGCCTGAATGAGGCCGTGCTGCTGGAGGTTCTTGTCGACCCAGAGGGTGTTGAGGGTTGTGGCGTCGAAACCGGTGAGGAACATGTTGACGACGATGAGGATATCGATTTCGCGATTCTTGACGCGGAGGGAGAGGTCTTTGTAGTAGTTCTGGAATTTGTCGGCGGATGTGTCGTAGGCGGTGCCGAAGGTCTGGTTGTAGTCCGCGATCGCGGACTCGAGGAAGTCGCGCGAGGTCTTGTCGAGTCTATCGTTCTCGAAGCCTTCGTCGGGGAAGACGTCTTCGGGATCGTCTTCGTTGGCGCTGAAGCTGTAGATGGTCGCGATGTTGAGCGCGCGTTTCTGCTCCTGGAGCTGATGGCGCAGCTCGGTGTAGTACTTCATCGCCTGAGGGATGGAAGAGACGGCGAAGATGGAGTTGAAGCCGCCAACGTAGCGGGTCTCTTTCTTCTCGACCATGGTCTTGGTGTCCTTCTCTTCCCACTTCGCGGTCATGTTGTAGAAGTCGTTTCTTTGTGTCTTCTGGCTAAAGTGTTCGAGGATGTATTTTGTCACTTCGCGGATGCGCTCGGGCGCGGACATCG
>CAZJQW010000060.1:0-3332 GCA_964548575.1 uncultured Candidatus Saccharibacteria bacterium | reverse complement strand
CAAAAGGGAACAATGCGCCAGATGATATTATTATGAGCCTTGAGCGACTACCAGAGAAGGAATTCCGCACTCCAGCGGAACGTTTTCTAGTCAATAGCTTGGACGGGATTTGTGATTAATTGTATTGGCGATCGAAGCGAAATTCCCATATGAAGTCTGTCGTTGTTGTAGTATGTAAGATACTTTTTGATTTCTCGATTCAGTAAGCGAACTTTTCTTGAATATTTGTCGATGCATTCTTCTTGAAAGGTTCGGTTAAATCTTTCGACATGTGAGTTGTCATTAGGTTTTCCGATACGGGTATATCTGTGCGACTTTTTTACTTGTTCTACAAACCAGTCTCCGAATTCTGGTCCATGATCAGACTGAAGCATTCTAAAAGTGAACGGTGAATGTAGTTGTGCTTCTTTAATGAATCATAAGCCATTTCTTCCACCAATTTTTTCATATGCTTTTGCATACACCCATCTTGAGTACACATCAATTAAGACGTAGACGTATATCCTCTTCTTTTCGTCAACCATTAGATGGATCGTATCAATCTCCACTAGATCGCCTGGTTTCAGGGCTTGTGGACGGTCTTGATGAGGATGGAACCGCTTGTATGGACTTCTCTTCTTCAAGAGCCCCGATCGATCAAGTGTACGTTTTACTGACGACAGCGACGTCTTTATACCTTGATTTAAAAGTTCTTGGTGGATTACCTCAGCACATCTTCTCGTTTTGATTCTTTGCTGGAATATCTTCAAGACGAGATTGGTTGTAAGCTCCATTGGATGGTGCTTAGGTTTAGAAGAAAGAGTTGGTATTGGGTGAAGTCCCCACACAACTGCTTTCTTTACCCATTTACAGATGGTGCTTGATCCTACTTTGAATCTGCGACCGACCTCGGTTGGAGTAAATCTTTTACGTACCATCTCTGCAGCATCGCGACGAACTTTAGGCATTTGTGGATTTGATGTATATGACATGTACATATTCTAAGCCATGTAGGTGTTGCAAAGGTATTGAAACATAACGCGGACTTGATGCGAAGGTATTTATGTGTCCGGTTTTTGTTATCCACAGCTTTTTCATTGACGGTGAACTATCGTTCACCTATAATACAGAGGCAATAAGGACGGGACGTTTATAAGCTAAAAAACAAATCCATGAGCAAGCGAGAAACCATCAAAACCATACGTGCTGAGATCGAAAAGATCAATCAGGTTATAGATCTCAAGATCATTAGAGGGGCTTCTTACAGGCGTGAAGCTCTCCAGCACAAGATTTTGATGGCAAAGCTTGCCCGGATTTCTTCCAGAGAGTCCTGGTTGTCACGATCGTTCGGCGCATTGGCTACTTTCATTTTCTAACTCATATTTATCTGCCATGGAAAAATACAAGAATAAAATCCTAGGATTCTACAGAGATTCAAAACGCATGCCGAGCTACACCGAGATCATGTCCATGCTCGGCTTCAAGTCCAAAAATGCAGTCTACAAACTTGTCCACAAACTCATAGACGATGGAGTTCTCAACAAAGATTCCACTGGCAGGCTCATTCCGAACAAGCTCTTTGGTGAGGTACCTGTCCTAGGTCTGGTCGAGGCCGGCTTTCCTTCACCAGCCGAAGAAGAATTGGTAGATACGATGAGCTTGGACGACTACCTTATCGAGAACAAAGAAGCCTCATATCTTCTCGAAGTAAAAGGCGAGTCCATGATAGACGCTGGCATCCAAGAGGGCGATCTCGTCATTGCCGAGAGGACCAATAGTCCAAAAGAAGGCGACATAGTCATCGCAGAAGTAGATGGAGGATGGACTATGAAGTACTTTAGGAAGACAGATGGCAAAGTCTGGCTCGAGCCCGCTAACAAGAATTTCAAACCCATATACCCAGAGAACGACCTCAAGGTCGCCGCTGTCGTAAAGGGCGTTGTCCGCAAATACTGATGCTTACGATACATTCCTTACCACGCGCAATCTTGCATGTAGATGGCGATAGCTTTTTCGCCTCCTGTGAGGTCGCCAAAAATCCTAATCTTCGAGGCAAGTGCGTCGTCACTGGTCTTGAGCGGGGCATAGCTTCTTCGATGACCTATGAAGCCAAAGCTCGTGGAGTCACTAGAGCTATGAAGCTTTCTGACATCAGGAAGCTTATCCCTGATGTAGTCATCTTGCCTTCTGATTATGAATCTTACAGCCTCTATTCTAGGAGGATGTACGAGATAGTGCGTAGATACACAGAAGACATCGAGGAATACTCCATAGATGAGTGCTTCGCTGACCTTACTGGCATGCGCCGGCCGAACAAGATGTCATACGAAGACATGGCAGAGCGCATCAAGCACGAACTCGACACTGAGCTCGGCATGACTTTTTCTGTAGGATTATCCCTCAACAAGGTCGTAGCCAAACTAGCTTCCAAATGGAAGAAGCCTTCTGGGCTGACGATTATTAGGGGCAGAGATATGCATCTATATCTAGAGAAACTGCATGTCTCAAAAGTCTGGGGTATCGGTCCACAGACCTCTGCATATCTTGAGAAACTCGGGGTAAAGACTGCTCTAGATTTTGCCAAGCGCGACAAAGACTGGGTCAAGGCTCATGTCTCAAAGCCTTTTCAGGAGATACATAGCGAGCTCAATGGTAACTTTGTGTATCCTCTCACCATAGGCGAAAAGCACGATTATTCCTCCATAAGCAAGACTCGAACTTTCACTCCGCCTTCATCAGAGAGGGAGTTCGTCTTCGCTCAACTTTCAAAGAACATCGAGAATGCCTTTATCAAGCTCCGCAGGCACAACCTTTTTGCCCGCCAGTTCGCTTTTTTCCTGAAGACTCAAGATTTCAGATATAGAGCTTTGGATTTCAAGCTATCCCAAGCAGTCTCGATACCTCATGACATATTGAGAGTAGTACGCGAGCAGTTCGATAAAGTCTTCAGAAAAAAGGAAGTCTATAGGGCGACTGGAGTGGTTCTCATGGATCTTACATCCGATGACACTAGAACGATGGACATTTTTGGCAGAACAGAGATAGTCGAGAAGATAAAAAAAGTATATGAGGCAGTGGATGAGATGTCAGTCAAATATGGCAAGCATTCTGTTTTTCTGGGCTCTTCATTCAAAGCTATGAAAGAACCAACACATTCAGGAGACAGAGGGATACAGAACGAGCGCAAACAAAATTGCCTAAAAGGCGAGACTGCTAGGAAAAGACTAGGCATACCTCTATTGGGCAAAGCTTCATAGAGTCTCAATGTGAGCTATATATAGGATGAGGATAGAGGAGATTTTTTATTCTCTCTTAGGGTAAATACCCCGAAGCTTGCTTCGAAATGATAGACT
>CAZJQW010000059.1:0-3365 GCA_964548575.1 uncultured Candidatus Saccharibacteria bacterium | reverse complement strand
TCTCTTCCAATTCCCACGCTCATCATATGGCGAGTCATCGTCATCTGATTCTTCTTTCGGTACCTCATAATCAGAATCCTGCCAGTCTTCATCATCTCTAGAATCCCACGCTTTCATAGCACGGAATATTTGTTCCTTTCTCTCCTCAGTTAGCGGATTCTCTCTAATTTCATGTTCATGGAAGTGATGATACCGACGCATTTCCATATACTTCGGACTATGGTGCTTGAGCCAGAATATCATCGGGGTAATCTTTCCAGCTTTTGCTTCCTTAATGAGAAGCGACTCCATCATGTCATTGATGAAATACTCACCAGACTTGAGAGCTTTATCAGCTCTGTCTTTAAAGTCGGGATCCTCCTCATACCATCTGTAATAGGTGGAACGATGAATACCGACCTGTGATGCAACAACTTGAATGATTGGCATATCTTCAAGTTTCTCAAGGAACTTTTCCTTGTTTGCATCTCGTTTTGTAGATACCTTCTTTGGTACCTTTTTCTTAACACTCGTTTTCTTACCAGATTCTCGTTTTTTAGCATTAGCCACGTGAGCGGATAAGTTTTGGAGTCTTACCTGTCTTCATCGACCATCTGCGAAGTATGACTTCTGCATAGACAGGAGACTTTTCCATAAGGTAGCATCGTCTGCCAATCATAAGCGATGCTATGAGGGTTGACCCACTTCCACCAAAGGGTTCCAAGACCAAGTCGTCACGTTTGGTGAGTACTTTGATGTACGGTATAAGAAGCTCGACTGGCTTGGTTCCGAAAATAATGTCTTGACCCGATGACTTCTTGTCTGCTGCAATATGCGAGATGAAGTCGGTCGGACAAATCTTCTTACCTTTCTCATAGGATTCCCAATGTGGCGATCCTGCGGTGGCAAAGAGTGCGTTCTCATACTCATTCTGAAAAAGCTCTTCTTCAGGATCGAGATTAAGTGGTGTGTTCCCGATACTACCCACAAGAGCAATATCAGTCTTGTTGAAGAACTTGTACTTCCCAGAAAAACCCTGCATGCGATTAGGCACATGCCATGTGATGGTATTCCTGTATTTCCAATGCACCTCGAGTGCGTTCCAGATGGTACGCAGGTTCTTCGGGTTCTCGAAGATGATTATCGAGAAGTCCTGCTTCTGCACCTTGGCGACGTTTGCCATCCAGAGGTCGGAGAAGTTGTCTGGCAACACATCGGTCTCAAGGTACCTGCGGTTCTTCTTCGCACCGAAGCCGAGGGTGACTCCATCCTTTTGCTTCGTCTTGCCCCTCAAGTAATCTAGTAGATACGGAGGATCTGTCATGACCATGTCAGTCTTGTCTCCATCCATCAGGAAGAGCATGTCCTCCTCGACGGTCGAGTCACCGCACATCAGGCGGGAGCCGTCCAACTCATACACATCACCTTTCTTCACCTTAACCTGCTTGATGTCGAGCTTCTCCAGCTCCTTCTTGAGATCGAACTGCTCGGGCGTGTCCTCAACGGCGAATATCGTGTCCATCTCTTCGGATGAGAATCCGACATCCGTCAGGAACGCCTTGTCGAACTCTGCGAGGAGCTTGAAGTCGAACGATCCGGTGTTCTTGTTGAGACGGAGATTCAGCTCCTTCTCTCGCTCAATCTCGGGAATGTTCACGTACACCACGGGAACCTCGACATGTCCGAGCTCCTTCGCCACGTGAAGTCGAAAGTGCCCTCCAATCACGACGTTCTTGCGATCCTTGGCACCGTTTACGATGATCGGATCGACGAGTCCGAACCGTGAGATTGATTCCTTTAATGCTTCCTCCTGATCCTGATTCCACGTGCGTGGATTGTATGCTGCCGGCTTGAGGGAGGAGACAGGCACGGCAACAATAGCTATATCTTTAGACATAGTTGTTTATATAGTTATTTGCTAATAGCAAACACAGCGTGACTAGCGCTTATGTTGTTACTCGTATACTCCTATTCACTCCTAGAGGAAGCGATGTACCGCTTCCGAGATATTCACCATTGCTGGTGCTCAAATACTCAGTACCTTTATGATACAAAATGCACCATTTCGCACAAGATGCAGAGATGCAAATGGATTGTTCGGATACAGATATGGGTTTGGGTCAAATCTATTTGCATTTGTTGCAGGTAGATTTTTCTTTATCAAAAGAATATAGTCGTGATGTGTACGATCATAATGCAGTAAAAATATATACGGACGGCTCCGCTAAACCAAATCCCGGCAAGGGTGGCATTGGCATGGTTGTTGAATATCCAGATAATCTTAATTTAGACAACTTTGAACTGAGTGAGGGATATAAATTATCAACCAACAACAGGATGGAACTAAGAGCTATTATCCGTGTTTTTGAATGGCTCCAATTGGAGATGAGGGTTCGCAGGTTTACTCGCGCGATCATAATCACAGATTCTGACTACGTATCTTCCAATCATCAAAATGTTCAGTATTGGAAAACAAACGGCTGGCGAAATGATGAAGGTAAACCATATGAAAATGCGGATCTATGGGATTCGTTTCTTAAAGAGAGACAGAAGACAAAACTCCGAACTGAAATAGTTTGGGAAAAAGGAAAGCAAAACGATATCTTGTTAAGAGTGGACGCCCTAGCCAAGCAGGGAGCAGATAGTCCAACAAAAATAGATTATGGTTACAATGCTGGAAAATTTACAGCTACTCGAACCGCGAGCAGAAAAGCAGCTACGTTATTCCCCGCACAAGGACAGAACGAACTGATTCGAGTATATAGAAAAAGCATTTATGGAAAGGGAGAAAAACAGATCTATAAAATCACATTTGATTTATATGACAGAGATCAGAAAATGTATGTAAATAAGTTTGTCGCATACCGTGGCAAAGACTGCGATGATTTGAAAAGAAATAATTGCTATGAGGTCATATTTAACGAAAGCAAAACATTTCCGATTATTCTGGAAGCAACTTCTGTGGAGTACGTTTCCTAGCTCACGTGAACTTTGGCAGGCAGGACAAATGCACCAATCAAGAACAAAGAGAGCGTACCAATTGCCGAAATAACGGCAAAAAAGTCTTTCATAGTTTTTGTGAAGTTAGTTAGCTTTGCTAGTAATTGCACATATTCTATTGCCTCATATATCTCCTGTGGACTCGAACCACAGTGATGTCCTGCCGACCAAAATCAACGTACCGCTGTCACCATTATAACAAGCTTTTTAGAAGTGTCGCATTGTCGCATTTACCATACTCAAAGCGACCTGTCCGCATCTTGATCCCATTTCAAAAGTAGCTCAAAAATCCTTACAAGGTCTTGGTCAACAATGTTCTGAACTCGTCTGGGGAGCACTTCGGCAAGCTCAGTGCAAGCCCTTCGGGGAAGCAGGGGCAAGCCAAG
>CAZJQW010000058.1:0-3478 GCA_964548575.1 uncultured Candidatus Saccharibacteria bacterium | reverse complement strand
TAACACCCGGGTCCCTTTTTTAATATTCTCATGGAACGAACAAAAAGGAGAACCATCTTTGAAGCAGAAGAGTATCAGCTGTTATCAATATCGCCCTCTATCAATTTCGAAGTTAGAGAGAGGGCAACAGCGATAGTTCGTCAAAACTGTCATGTGTTATGTAGTTTTGACAAGTACTAGTACAACATACCACACAGCTGGGTCAAGAAGAAGGGTACGAACCCACAACCCTTCAGGGTTGTAATTTGGCTGGTGTCTTGTAGAGTTAGCAATTCCTGATTATTCCAACAATCCCCCCACCCCATGGCAGGGGGACTTAAGGATTAGTAGGGCCCACGAATGTGCTGGGCAACCTTCTCTTCGTAGAAGTTTTTAAGCTTTTCATGTAGTTCTGGGCTTAGTGAATCCAGGTTTGAGATCGAGGCGTTTGACTCGACCTGGGAGGGTCGGCTTGCACCGGGGATTACTACGGTAACTGCATCAAAGTCTAAGATCCATCTCAGGGCCATCTGAGCTAAGCTCATTCCTTCGGGAGTAAGAGCAGCTAACTCCTCAGCCAGTTCAACTCCCTTTTCAAAGGGAACTCCAGCAAAGGTTTCACCCACATTGAATGCGGCTCCATCACGGTTGAAGTTTCTATGATCGCCCTCATCAAACACAGTAGACTTAGTCATCTTCCCGGACAACAATCCACTGGCCAATGGAACTCGGGCGATGATGGAAACGTTCTTCTCCTTTGCTTTTGCAAAGAGTTCATGGATGGGTTTTTGACGATAGATGTTGAATATGACTTGCAGGGAGGCAAGGCCTTCCTGCTGAAGACAGATCAACCCTTCTTCGACACTCTCAACACTCGCTCCGAAGTGCTCAATCTTTCCTTGCTTCTGAAGATCTCGAAGGTTATCGAATACTTCTCCTTCTCTCATTACTTCAGTGGGAATACAGTGGAGTTGGATTAGGTTCAACCGTTCTAGGCCCAGTCGGGATAGTGAGTTTTCCGTGTGAAGGGTCATGCTCTCTTTCGTGAAGTTTCCTGGCCACCCAGGATCAGATCCTCGGCCTAACTTGGTAGCTACGAACAGATCATCGGAGTGGGAACGAAGGAACTTGCCGATGAACTGTTCGCTCCTACCATCTCCATAGACATCTGCGGTATCAAAGAACGTGATGCCTTGTTCACGAGCTGTCTCAAGGATCTCCATGGCAGTCTTCTCTTCCACCGTTCCCCATGAACCTCCGATTTGCCACGTTCCAAGGCCTACTTCTGAAACCAATCTCTTCTCAGGACCAAATGCTCGACTACGCATACTCTTTCTCTCCATTCACAATGTGTGTAGCTATTACCCTATACGATGGAAGGCGATAATGCAAATTAAAATCAGGTGATTGATCTGTTTAACACCACATTATTCTTCTTGATGAAGCACCTCTGTCCAACGATTACCCTTCATTTGCCTTCTCACCCATTCGGCGGTAAAACCCATCTTCCGAAAGGGCCACGTTAATCGCCTCTCCTAACAAAATTCCTTCGGCATAGTTTCGAGCAAACTTGTAGTCAACCACTTCCAGAATCCAAGGATACGTTCGAATTATTTGCATGAGTACGTACGCTCCGGCTGATGGATTAGAGTTTTGGTCATTCTTCCAACGGGAAAGCGTTCGTTCCGGCAGTCGAAGAATTTGCTCCATGTCCTTGCTTGAGTTACCCATCTCATTTAGATCAGTAATAATTTGGGCCATTGCAATTCGTCGTGCTTCAGCATCTGCTTTTTTAATGATCTCACCATTTCCATCTGCCTCGAATCCCGTACCACATTTGTTGCAAATCAAACTTTTAGTCACAACTTCGTATGGCTTTGAATATGGTTCTTCAATATGCCAAACGTCCTCCACAGGTATCCAATCTATAACTCCACAAACAGGACAAATTCCCGATATATTCACGCAAACCCCATAAGATCTAGTACTTATAAGTTATATACATAGTCTATTACATATATAATATACCATATGCTTCATAAATTCTATTTTTATTCTTTGCAATTTGTTCTTTTACGCCGAAACTTCAGCAAAGAACTGTTGGAACAAGGACAGAGGAAAGTACATCTATAGAAAAATGTTAGTAATTCACTTTAGCCTGTTTCACGTTAATCCAATGTGATAAGATATACCCTCACAGTGAAAAACTTTTATTCATAACAACAGAGGGTGTAGATGGCAAACAACATACGAGAACAAGAACGGGCAGAACTCCATCGAACAATTTGGAATATCGCAAATGATTTACGGGGTTCGGTAGATGGGTGGGATTTTAAGCAGTACGTATTGGGAATCCTTTTCTATCGGTATATCTCTGAAAATATTGCCAACACGATCAACAAAAACGAAATAGATGCCGGTGATCCAACCTTTGACTACCACAACCTCCCCGATGAAATGGCCGAACAAACCAGAAAAGACATGGTTTCAACAAAAGGGTTTTTCATCTTACCTAGTGAACTCTTTGAGAATGTTCGTAAACGGGCTAAAGCTGACGATAACTTAAACATGACGCTCGAAACTATTTTCAAAAACATTGAAGGATCGGCTCTCGGGACTGCTAGCGAATCTAACTTTAGAGGGCTCTTTGATGATCTTGATGTAAACAGTGCCAAATTGGGCAACACCGTTAAAAATAGAAATGAGAGATTAGTGAAGCTACTTGATAGTGTGGCCGACATGAAACTCGGCAACTACCAAGACAACACGATCGATGCCTTTGGTGATGCGTATGAGTTCCTCATGGGTATGTATGCTTCAAACGCCGGTAAAAGCGGTGGCGAATACTTCACTCCTCAAGAAGTTTCCGAGCTCCTTACAAAAATTGCGTTGGTCGGCAAAAAGGAAGTCAATAAAGTCTATGAAATGATAATATCGAAATTGATACAATTTAACGATTTCAAAAGAGCGGTTGCTTAGGGGTGTTCAAAAGTTTTTAGGGGTGTGCATATAGTAGATGTAGGGGGTTCAAATGAGCAGTCATAACATTTTTACAAAAAGAATAACGGAGGATTGTATTGAAGAAGGTGACCTTGTCTCGAATCTTGATATTGCGGAGCCTGTCAGAGAACTCTATTACGAATATAAAAAAGAATGTGATAAATATTATTTGAATCTCCCCGCTCACGATATAGCAAATAAAAAATATTACGTTTACGCTTGGTATGCAGATATGAATCCGAAAAGATATTTTTATGTTGGAAAGGGAACGGGAAAGAGATATCGTCATATTAAAGAAGAAATAGCAAAAGGTAAGAACGGCTCAAATAATATTCGTTGGGAAAGATATGCCATGATAGATAGTAAAAATGGCACTAATTACGAAATTGTATTAGACCATCTTACGGAATACGAAGCTATAATTTATGAGCAATGTTTGAAATTAAAAATTGGAGATTCCTTTACAAATATGCTCTTACGTGCTATTATTTAAGTGACT
>CAZJQW010000057.1:0-3579 GCA_964548575.1 uncultured Candidatus Saccharibacteria bacterium | reverse complement strand
CCAGTCTATCATTTCGAAGCAAGCTTCGGGGTATTTACCCTAAGAGAGAATAAAAGCTGTCCTCAATACACATAAGACAAAAGTTATGCCTCTAATCACCAATGATGGATTTCAGCAGGATATTATTCATAATCTTCTTGCCTCAAGTACAGCACAAGATCGAGTTATCAATTTTATGGTTCAAGAGGCAAAAGACAACGGCTACTATGGCTGGCAATTTGATCTGGAGCATATATTGAGCACTGACCGAGATCTATTTACAAATTTTGTAACAAAAACTTACAAGGCTTTTAGGAAAAATAATTTAATCTTGAGCATAGCGGTAGTCGTCAAGGTAGACGACTCTACTGTTTCTTCTAGGTTCAAAAATTGGTCTGGAGTTTTTGACTACAGAACACTTTCTCAAAATTCAGATTTTATCAGTATCATGACCTATGACGATCCTGATTCGAAAGGTCCTACCGCCTCTCTGCCATATGTCATAAATGCATTGGAATACATATTGCAAGACGGAGTAGAGCCTAAAAAGATTTCTCTTGGGATTCCCTCTTACTATTGGAGTTGGACAACATACCCTATGACGAAGCGTATTCGGTCAGGTTCATTTGATAGATTGCTTTCAATAATGGCGAGAACAAAATACAAAGAAGGTTTTGACGATAGATTGGGCGTGCCTTGGATATCTTTTAAAGAATATGGTGCCAACTATGAAGTCTGGTATAAGAACAACAAAAGTTTCAACCTAAAAACTGATCTGATGAAAAAATACGGACTACGAGGATTTTCTATGTGGGTTATGGGTATGGAGGATCCTTCGATCTGGAATTTTGTTAATGATTAATTGTAACAAAAGAAGCAGCGGATACACATTACGTGTCCACTTTATGGGGTACATTTCACTGTGGACTTAGTGCGACAAAGTTGGAATCTCCTTCACTCTTGGATCTTTGAAGCGTCTGAGTCTATTGCAAACGTAATATGTTAAAATATTTACATGAAAACATCAAAATATTCTATCCTGGGATTTTCTTTTAGTATCATTACAGTTATTTTGTATTATCTCGGTTGGTTTAGTCTCTCAATTGAATGCCTATATGCCGGAATTATATTAGGAATCATAGGGGCAATCTTGAATATAATCGGGATTATTAATGCAAGAAATAACTCAAAAAAGGGTCTGGCTATTTCTATAATTGGATTATTTATTTGGATAATGCCATCTTTTTATCTTGCGTATTTAATCCTTAATTTGAACGTTGTTCGTTGAACGATTTAGATTTGTGGAGATGCCGGGAATCGAACCCGGGTGCAATCGAGATTTGTCGGACGAATCTACGGTGATAGGAAGATTTAGTTTTTAATACTAGAGCTAATAAATCCTACAAAAGCGCTCTAACACGATCTCAAGGTTTCAGGAACAAGGTGAGAAGCCCTGTTCCCTACATCCAGGTAATATCGCCTACATCAAGGTAAGGATCCCCTCGATAAGACGCGCTCTACTTAAGCGAGAGCGAATGCAAAGTCCTTTGCTCCGAAGTACGGAGAAACGGTTGATTTAGCATTTATGGTTTCCATCGGATTTACGAGACGATAGTGCTCGCACCGCACGACCGAAAACGATCGACTGTCTATGCCGATCATCCCCATTTATATAAGAAGGAGAAGGGAGGAAGGAGGAAGGAGGAAGGAGAATCGCATTCTCCCTTCTCCATTCTCCCTTCTCCTTTCTCCTTCTTTTTATCAACGATCTTTGAATTCCCTCCTCACGATCCTGTCCGTTTCGCGCTTCTTGATGGTATCGCGCTTGTCGTATCGCTTCTTGCCTCTAGCAACAGCGACGGTCATCTTGAGGAAATTTGACTTATTATATATCGAAATAGGCACTATTGTCAAACCCTTATCATCCAGATCTGCGAGCTTTTTTATCTCATCTCGCTCTAGAATGAGGCGACGATTACGGCGTGGTTCGTATTCAGAAGGCGTATTCTTCTCCTGATAAGGAGGCACGAACATATTGATGACGAAAGCCTCGCCTCCCCTCACGATAACGTACGAGCCATCGAGTGAGCCTTGACCTTTTTTCAGGGACTTGACTTCCAAGCCGACCAGCTCGATACCCGCCTCGTATTTGTCGAGGATCTCATAGTCGAACCGCGCTTTTCTGTTGTCTACCAAAACTGCCATAAAGTAATCGTATCATTCAGGGACACTGTTCACAAATATATCAGGGTTCCTAACAAAATCTAAACGTAGCCAACCGCTGGATAACCCTGTAAATACGATGTAAGATTCCGTTATGCCAGAACAAACCAATCGTGACGGAACAAAGTGGACGCTCTACGCCGACAATGACGAAGCTTGGAAAGCGATGCTCGACGCCTGCGCAAATGCCAAGGAGAGCATAGTGCTCGAGCAATTCATATTCATGAAAGACGACTTTGGTGACAAGCTCATAGAAATTTGTGCCGAGAGAGCAAAAAACGGAGTCAATGTACGTTTCCTCTGGGACGCCGCGGGTAGCTTCACATTCTTTGGCACGAATGTAGTGGAGGAACTGGGCAAGATAGGCATCGAAGTCCTTTTTTGGCGCACTCTCATTCCAAGCTATTTCAAAATCCCTGATTTCCGTTCATGGTATTTACGCAATCACAGGCGCACTCTCGTCATCGATGAACAAATAGGATTTACAGGGAGCATATCCGTCATGGATCGTATGAAAAATTGGCGCGATACCAATGTCAGACTCGAAGGTCCAGTAGTAAAAGAGATGATGAGTGCTTTCGAGCGAATGTGGGCGAGAGCCAATAAACGCAAAGTGATCCCAGAGCGCACTCGAGCACGCGACCCCGAATTCCGATACGTCACGAATTACCCTTCCCCAGGCAGACGCCACCTCTACTCGACTATCGTAGAAGCTCTCCGTGGTGCCAAGAACTATGTCTACATCACCACTCCTTACTTCGTCCCCACTCACAGGATGGCTCGAGTTCTAGCATTGGCTGCACAAAGGGGTGTAGACGTGCGTATCATCCTTCCAGAAAAATCTGACTATTTTGCTGTTGACTTGGGAGCCAGATCTTTCTTTTCTCTTCTCTTGCGCTCAGGCGCTCGCATATTCTTGTATGAAGGAAACATGATCCACAGCAAATCGATAGTGGTGGATGGGACTTGGGCTACAGTCGGCTCTCTCAACCTCGACAATGCAAGCTTACTCTACAACTTTGAAGCCAACATCATCACCACAAACTCCAAATTCGCCGAAGAGCTTTCTGCTCATTTTGTCCACGACCTCGGAGAATCAACCGAGGTCAAAAAGGAAGACTGGTTCAATCGTTTCTTTATCGAACGATTCCCCGAACAGCTAATTAAGCTAGTTCGTAAGTTTTTGTAATGTTAAGACCAAAACAAGGAACTCGCTCGATGGCAAGAATTGCCTGCAAAGTAAGTCGTATCGAGCTTCCATCGACCTCAAGTCTTGCCGGAGAGTGAGATTCCTTGTTTTGGTCTCATATCAAGGAAAAAGCTGCATAAGTTCAGATACATATGGCACTCCTCTTAATTGAGGATTTATGCGCATTT
>CAZJQW010000056.1:0-3642 GCA_964548575.1 uncultured Candidatus Saccharibacteria bacterium | reverse complement strand
CCTTTTGCGTTTTCAAAGAGCAAAAGTGTTACTAACGCTATGATAATGTACACAAGAGCGGAAATCTCTAAACATTCGTCTATTCTTCCAGCCCTACCTCATCAAATTCACTTTTTTCATCGTCGATGCGCCAAATGTGCCCGTACCAACATATAGCCCAAGAGGTCTCAGAATTTCTGCCGCATATGCTTCCTGAAATCTCTTCACGGCCGCAAATGTAGCTGGTCCATAATACGTGGACTCATAACCTGGCGAGCCTGCACCTGAATTGGAAACTTTGAATCCTTTGCTATTCAGAAATTTCTGCAACTCTCGAACATCCTCCCCTGTCGAGCCGATCTTAAGCACTCGTGTAAATGCAGATATGACCTGTCCATAAGGAATAGCTGTGAAGGTTGGAGTCTGAACTACAGTCGTCGGACAAGGGATCGTAGTAGTCGAAGTCAAAGGTGCAACTTTGTATCTATTGAGAGCTGTCAAAGTCAGATTTCCCATATAGCCAGTATCGTATCCTGCATTGAGATATTTGTATTGGATGAGCAAGCGCTGAAGTTGTAAGACTTTGTTGCCTCTCGAACCAACGGTCAGATTGAGCAGATCAACTGGAACGGGCATCTTTTTTGTGACTATAGTTTGAGGTATGCAAGCGTTTGCAGCACCCGTAGAAGGCGTGCAGATCATTCCTGGAGGGCAACCTGGGACGGGTGCAGTAATAACAGGAGGAGTAGTAGTCGCTCTAGTTCTAGGAGTCCTTCTATCTCCACCGCCACCAGTAGTAGCAGATGCAAAGTCAGCAGTTATATTCAAATTATCAGATATATTAACTGAGCAAGTATTGCCCTGCATACCGACACAAGCTCCTGTCCAACCATTGAAGGATGATCCTCCATTTGGTGTTGCAGTGAATGTTACTCTGGATCCATCAGCAAGTATTTCTGAGCAATCACTCCCGCAACTGATACCTGTGGCAGTCACAGTTCCTGATCCTGAACCGATTTTAGAGACATTGATACTCCTGCCTTCTTGACCAGCTACAGACCAGTCGATGTTGCCATCTATCTCATTTGAGACATGGAGAAAGCCCCAAACATCAGCCGGATAAGCAAAAAGAACGCTAGTACTATTCACCAATGCGACGGTGAGATCAGAAGTCAGATCAAGTATTCCACTACCCACATTGGTGAGGCCCGACAGTGCAGTGGCCATCTGGGTAGGCGTCCTCACAGTCCCTGAATTATCGATATGGAGAACAGCTACATCGTCGGCGCAATCCGAATCGACAGCGCTCACTGTAGAGCTTGCAAACCGAATCCTACACACACCGATCCAAAGCTCTTCTGTATTTATCGGAGTTTGGGTGAAATGAACAGTCACAGAAGGTTGAACCTGAGCCTTCAAATCCCCCGTTTGCGTCCAAAGAACCGCAACGAGAGCAACTGGCACGAAAACAATAGAACCGAATTTTAAGAATTTCTTCATTATAATAAATTTAGTTGCTACCCTCCCATTATATATAATAAAACTCCTCAAAGGTTTTCCTGTACCTGTTGATAACTTGCTTGGCGACATGGTGCTCCAAAGAGAAGTTTGACCCCTCATGCGCTATTTGATTGCGTACTTTGTGGGCTTCCCAAGCATCATTCAGGCTCTTCATATCGCCTGGATTGACCCTTTTTAGCTTTTCTCCGACACTTTCGCCTTTGTACCCGAGTCTTGTGAGCAGATTATCGAGCATGATATCTGCTTCCAAGATGGCCTGCTTCCAATCGTTAGGATTGTTAGAGGAAACGTGCTTGACGGCATTTTCCCATCTGTTAGCCATAGCCATATCGCCTGTTGTAACATCTTCGAAGGCCGGCTCAACCTTGAGGTCATACATATCAGCTTCTTTGCGACGGATTCTCTTGAGCTGTTCGACGCAATATATGATGCCGATAAAGAAAAAGAGACTCAATGCAAAAGAAACGCCCACCAAGAATCCGAAAAGTTTATTGACGGCAAGGACGATCTCCGGAAAGCCGTTTAGCATCCCGTTGTATACAGACTCTATGAAATTGAATACTGGATTTGAGCCACCTATCATGGCTACATTATACCTCACTCTCAGAGAGGAAGTCCTTCCCGGCAGTGAATAATGCCTCCTCATCGCCATGTCTTGCAGTCAACTGCAGGCCTAGAGGCAATGATGCCCCATCCTTTATGGAAGTTCCACATGGGATGGACATAGCGGGCATACCAGTCAGATTTGCAGTCACTGTAAATACATCTTCGAGGTACATGGTGAGTGGATCAGATGTCTTTTCACCTATTTTGAAAGCCGGCGAAGGAGTAGTCGGCGTCAAAATGATATCTACTGATTCAAAAGCTTTATTATAATCATCGACTATCATCTTTCTAACAGCATTTGCACGGTTGTAGTATGCATCATAATATCCAGAAGATAGAACATATGTTCCCAAGAGGATGCGTCTCACGACTTCTTTGCCGAGCCCAGCTCTCCTGCTCTCGAAATAATCTTCTATCCCATCTTTGCCGTCTTTGTGCAAACCAAATCTCATGCCATCGTAACGGGACATGTTCGTAGAGACCTCCGCAGGCATGACTATGTAATAGACCATGAGGGCAGATTTGCTGTTGGGAAGTGATACATCTTTGATCTCATATCCCTTTTCTCTGAAACTCTTGAGCGCAGCTTCAAATGATTCGAGCACTGCTTTGTCTATGCCCCCCGTCTGTCCCAGAATGTCTCTCGGAACTCCTAGTACTGGTTTTTTCTGACCGATCCTCTTTGGGTTGTACGTATCGTCGTCTATCGTAGTTCCGTCGAGAGGATCCCTACCCTTTATGGCCTCAAATATTATCTGCGCATCAGTGACTGACTTTGTTATAGGTCCTATCTGATCCAAAGAAGATCCCATGGCCATGAGGCCGTATCTAGACACTGCTCCATAAGTAGGTTTCAAGCCAACTACCCCACAAAAGCTCGCTGGCTGTCTGATCGATCCTCCTGTATCAGAGCCAATAGAAAAAAGACACCCATCCATAGCTAGGGCTGCAGCCGAACCTCCCGAAGACCCTCCAGACACCCTGCTTGTATCATATGGATTCTTTGTGACTCCGAATGCAGAATTTTCAGTCGAACCACCCATGGCAAATTCGTCCATATTCGTCCTGCCTAAAAAGACTGCTCCGGCTCTCTTGAGCTTGCCTATGACTGCAGCATCGTAAGGACTCGTATAATTCTCGAGCATGCGCGATGAAGCACTAGCGATCCTATCCTGATTTAGGATATTGTCTTTGATCGCACAAGGTATGCCCGTGAGGATATGCGCTCTATCACCTTGCTCTTTCAAGATCTTATCGCCAGCTTCGGCCTGAGAAATAACATCACTGTAAACCTCTAGATACGCATTCACGTCCTTATTTTTTTTTGAAATCTCCTCGAGGTAAGCCTTGGCCAGATCGACCGCAGTAAAGACTCCGCTTCGAAGCTGTTTGGCTGCGCTCAGAACGGTCAATTTTTTTACGTCTATAGTCATATTAGTCTTGAGCTATTATCTTCTTCACGGCTATGAAGTCTTTTTCCCTATTCGGAGCCAAGTTCAAGAGTCGCTCTCTATCTTCAGAGCTTATTGTCCTGTC
>CAZJQW010000055.1:0-3673 GCA_964548575.1 uncultured Candidatus Saccharibacteria bacterium | reverse complement strand
TGCCCGAAGGACAGCCTGAGCTTTTCCAGCGACGTTCTGCTCGCGAGTTTCAACCACGAACGCGAAGCGTTAACCAGAACAAGCCATACAGGAAGAATGGCAAGCAACGAGAGAATGACCAGCACAATATAAATCAAGGTTCTGAATACGAGCAATCGGGCACTGTTGCTTTCAGATAAACTTACACCACTTTGCATATCACAACACCATCCTTTGCCTTAGTTTTCTCTCTTTTGCGGCTAATTTCTTTGCCTTCTTTTCAGAAGCAGCATCTCTGTCTCTCAACAGTCTGAAAATAATCAGAGAGCAAACGGTAGTAATAATGAGAATAACAACACCAACCGCCGCTGCAGAGCCGATAAACTTCTTTCCTGCATCATACTTACGGAACATAACCGTGTACATTGTGGAAATTGCGTTACCGGGACCACCTTGAGGAGAAATGAAGTACGGAATATCATACATCTGCATACCACCAACCAACGATGTGACCAATGTGTATACAAGAATCGGACGAAGTGCAGGAAGAGTAATGTATCTGAACATCTTCCAGCCGTTAGCTCCATCAATCATACCTGATTCATAGAACGAAGCCGGAATGGATGACATGCCTGCGACGAGAATAATAATCGTATTACCATACCACATCCACCACTGTATATATGCAACTAACATCTGCGTAAACAGCGGCTTATTCATAAAAAGAATCGGTTCATCAACTGCATTAATCATAGATAAAAACTGGTTAGCCGGGCAATAGGGGTCTTGAAAAATCTTGTAGTACAAAACACCAACGGTTGCCGGCATAAATAAATTCGGAAGGTAGAGAAACGAACGCCACATTCCGACTAATTTCAATTTCAAAAATGAACTGGTAAACCACACACTGAGCAGCATCGCGATTCCGAGCTGCGGGATAAAGTTAACGAGCCAAATCTTCCAAGTATTGCCAATCGCTTTTATGAAAACCTTGTCCTTGGTCAGTCTCTCGAATTGCAAAAACCCAACAAACTTACCGGAAGACGGAACCAAAAGAGCAGTATCTGTGAAGGCTAACCAAATGGTATTCACCACTGAATACAGAGAAAACACGATAAATACAATAACGAAGGGGGCAATCATAACATACCCCATGTATCCTTTTTCGAGACTCCCTATTTTACGACTACCACCGGCCATTCCTTGCGAGGCAACAGATCCTGAGGCACCACTACCTTTGCCAATACGCATAGCCAATCCTCCATTACGTAATTTATATCGGGTAACAAGCGCCTGCGCCGATTAAGACGCAGGCCTTGTCGCCACGATTAAACTAATTTTAAGTCACTGAAATTACTCGACGATGTATTCCGGGAAGTCAGAAGCGATTGCATCCTTGAAATTCTGGATTGCAGTATCTTTGTCAATCTCACCGGCAGCGTAGAGGTTGATGATCTCAGTAAGAGAATCCTGAACACGTTGGTCAGAACCTTGGAACAGTCTTGCGCTGACGCTAGGAGCAGCAGCCGCGAAACCAGCGTAAGAGTTCTGTCCGCCGAGGTAATCACTCATCGCAGAATCATCAAACTGAGAAGTGATAGCATCAACAACCTTCTTGGAGCTGACGAAGTCACCAGCAGCCTGCTTGATACCTGTTTCGGCATCGAGAGGAATCAATTCAGGATCGATTGCATTGAGGTACTCGTTGGTGTAAACACCGGTTGCCCAGTTGGTCAGGTTCTCTTCGTTGAGAGCAACGAACTTAACAAATTCTTTTGCAAGCTCAGGGTTCTTGGCATTCTTCATAACGCCAACCCATGTGCCGCCCCATTGGTAAGGAAGAGGACCAGCTACGCAAGCCCAGTCACCAGCGGTATCAGTACCATTCTTAGCCAGAACATAAGGAAGACCCCATGTAGGTAGGAAGTATGTGAAGATTTGGATCGGGTTGCCGTCAGCATCGACCAAAGTATCATTCATACCCTGGAACCATGCTTCTTGCCACTGACGAGCCTGTGCTTCGTATCCGTTCTCACGGAAGGTCTTAGCAACTTCAAAGAGTTCATCGATAACCGGATCGATAACGAGTGTGTCGTCAACGAACCAAGGTTGATCACGCTTTGAGAAATAAGCATTACGGAACTCATCAACGGAAGCGACCATAAATACTTTTCCGCCAGACTTCTCTTTGAGAGTCTTAGCCATTTCTTCGAACTTGGTCATATCGGACATCATAGCCTGGATTTCTTCCGGAACATCTGTTCCAAAATATTCCGTAGCGATGCTCCGACGATAGAAGACTGCACCAGGTGTTGTCTGATAAGAGAAAGCACGGATTTCGCCAGTTGTCGGATCAGTACCAACATCGATGGTGTTCTGGTAGGTCTCGAGGTAGTCAGCCAGGCTCTTCAGATCAGAAAGATCATAAAGAAGTTCTTCAGCCTCAACAAATTCCTTAACGAATGCAGCCTCAAGGCCGACAACGTCAGGGCACTCATCTGTGTTAGCAGATGCGATGACCTTGTTCTGGAACTCATTGTCTTTTGTCGGAACCTCAACATAATCAAGCTCGACGTCCGGGTTGTAACCCATAAACGCAACAGCATGTGTCTTCAACTCATTGGTAAAAGACCATACCTCAAGATTTCCGCTGAGACCAGTTACCATCTCCGTCGACTCAGTCACAACTGCTGTCTCGGTCGGCTTAGCCGTCGTCGTTGCTGTTGTGTCTTTTGTGTCGCCGTTGCAAGCTGCTATCCCGCCAAGCGCCAGAAGCGAAGCTAGGACAAGTGCAATTAGCTTTTTCATTAACTTTTCCTCCTAAAATATAGTGTGGTAAATTGTTCGTCGAAAGGTTATTTCGACGTGTTTGATTATAGCATCTGTTGATTTTATATGCAACACCTTCAAGATTACACCGATTTTGCCTCTTTTTTCATGACACATTGCCTAAAAGCCATTATTTTTGCGCATTAAATGACATATTTCTTCAATCCCGTTGAATCGAGGTAAATTTGGTGCAAAAAATCTTTTTCCCAAAATTTTTTTGATTATGGATTCGTGTGTTATTTCGGAATCGAACCAGACCTCATCCTTACCATGGATGCTGTCAGAGGTCGAATAGTCTTCGCCTGTCTTCGTCGCGTTCCCGGTTCTCCGGTGCTCACGAAACCTCGTTCGCTCCGCGCCTCGACCTGTCCGCTCCTTGACATGCTCGACTCTGCAACCTCTCCCCCCGATTTTCTACCGAGAGCGCATCCATGTAAGTTGCTGCTATCAGCATGATTACGTTAGAAACTGGATAACGCAAAAAGCTCCCCGTTGGGGGAGCGTTTTGCGTTGTGGAGCCTTTAATCGGAATCGAACCGATGACCTCATCCTTACCATGGATGCGCTCTACCGACTGAGCTATAAAGGCGTATGCATTCTATATTAATAGTACTGGAGCGGATGACGGGAATCGAACCCGCGTAGTCAGCTTGGGAAGCTGGGGTTCTGCCATTGAACTACATCCGCACTTCTCATGACACAATTCTGACGCAAGAAAGATTATACAAGGATGCACTATATGTGTCAAATATATAATTTGCCGGTCTTACTGTTGAAACCGGCTATTTTTACTGTCTCTATTAAAGCAGCCTATTCTTTATTCAGCACGATCTCAATTCCGTTTTCCCGGCAGTAGCTGACAAAC
>CAZJQW010000054.1:0-3754 GCA_964548575.1 uncultured Candidatus Saccharibacteria bacterium | reverse complement strand
AACGGCTCTATTTAACTACCTATTCACTAGAAAAATGGGAGGGACGTACTTGTTGCGTATCGATGATACAGACAAGTCAAGATCAGCCAAAGAATATGAAGACAACATAGTCAATGGTTTCAAAGATTTAGGCTTGCTTTGGGATAACAAAGATTTGATCCGCCAATCAGAGAGAACCGAGATTTACAAAAAGCATATCGAAAAACTTATAGCCGAAGGAAAGGCTTTCATATCCGAAGAAAAAGACATAAAGGAAGGGGAGAGACCAGAAGTCATCCGTCTCAAGAATCCCAATAAAAAAGTAAAATTCCAAGACATGATCCGAGGCGAAGTCGAGTTCGACACAACAGACCTTGGCGATTTCGTAATAGCCAGATCCATCACAGAGCCTGTCTATCATTTCGCAAGCGTAGTCGACGATTATGAGATGTCTATCACTCACGTTATCAGAGCCGAAGAGCATCTTTCCAATACACCTAGACAGATACTCATAGGAGAAGCAATAGGAGCTCCTTTGCCTATCTACGCCCACATACCTATCATACTCGCAACGGACAGATCCAAGCTTTCAAAAAGACACGGTGCCACGGCCTTGACCGAATTTTTGGCTAGAGGATATCTTCCTGAAGCTCTTATCAATTATCTAGCATTCTTGGGCTGGAACCAGGAGGAGACAGAGAAATCTATTCTTTAACAGAGCGGATTGGAGCTTTTGAAATAGAGAAGGTCCAAAAAGGTGGCGCGATATTCAATATAGACAAGCTGGATTGGTACAACAAACAATACATCTCAAAATTAGAGACCACTGATTTTCTCAAAAAGGCAAAGAGTCATATACCAAATTGGCTCGCCTCAAATACATCCTTGCAAAATAGACTAGTGCCTCTCATGAAAGAAAGAGTCACCAAACTGTCCGACATCGGGACGCTATTCAATGCCTCTGGAGAATTGAACTTCGTCCAAAGCCTCGCAGAATATGAAACATCTATGCTTGTATGGAAAAAGAACCCTGACAAATCTCTTGCTTTGAAACATATAGAAGCCGTGCATGAGATAATACGAGACATGCCAGAGTCGGGATTTTCTGCCGAGAATATAAAAATCCAGATTATGCCTTATGCCGAAAAGAATGGCAAAGGAGATGTGCTCTGGCCTATGAGAGTAGCCCTTTCAGGTCAGGACAAATCACCCGATCCATTTGTTTGCACATATATACTCGGGAAATACGAGACATTGAAAAGATTGGAAATAGCTAAAGAAAAATTATCATAGACATGCAGAAATGGGTCATCTCAATTATATTGGGATCACTGATCGGAGCCACGGGCTTTGTGTGGAATACGCATGTCCGAGCACAGACAATAGACGAGATACAAGCCAAGATCGATAAAAGGAATGATGATATAGAGGCGCTCGAAAAAGAGATAAAGAGCTACCAAAAGCAGATAGACACATTGAACGCTCAAGCTAGTTCGCTTTCGAGCACTATCAAATCTCTCGAGCTCACGCGAAAGCAACTAGAGAAAAAGATCACGCTCACAGAGGACAAGATCATTGCAAAGAATCTGCAGATCCAAAGATTGGGAACAGACATAACAAGAAAAGAAGGTGATATAGATTACGACCGCAAAATCATCGCAAAAGCCCTTCTCGCAATCAATGAGGCGCAGAATACTTCTCTCGTCGAAACTTTGCTTTCAGCCAACACGATCTCATCAGCTTGGAATTCCTTGGAGGAGCTCGGCAAATTACAATCAGGTGTGAATGAACGAATAGAAAAATTGAATGAAGACAAGAATGTTCTTGTGACGAACAAGGTCGCAGGAGAAAAGGCTCGCGGAGAATTGCAGGCTCTTAAAAAGCAACTGGGAGATGAAAAAGCCGTTATTTTGGCGACAACAAAGGAACAGAGCTCGCTCCTCAAACAGACCAATCAGTCGGAAGCTGAATACAAGAAGATTCTCGCCAAGAAGAAAGCCGAGGAAGAAGCATTTCGAAGGGAAATCTTGGAATACGAATCGGCACTCAATATCTTGATCAATCCTGCCTTGCTTCCTAAAGCTGGCAAGGGCGTATTGAATCCTCCTTTATCTAATATTTTTGTCACTCAATACTTTGGCAACACAGATTTCTCAACTGCAAATCCACAAATATACAATGGAAAAGGCCACACTGGCATAGACTATCGTGCTTCTATTGGAACCCCTGTCCTTTCTGCTCTCTCAGGAACTGTCGTAGGCTCATCGAATACGGATGCTTATCCTGGTTGTTATTCATACGGACAGTGGATTATGGTCAAGCACGACAACGGATTGTCGACTCTTTATGCGCACTTATCTCTAAGGAGCGTGGAAATAGGCCAGAGAGTCGGTACAGGCCAGATCATCGGATATAGCGGAAATACTGGGTATTCGACGGGACCGCACCTGCACTTTGGAGTCTATGCGACGCAAGGAGTTCAGATCAAAAAGTTCGACACGAGTATACGGTGCAAGGGCGCGACTATACCAATAGCTGACTACAGCGCCTATTTGAATCCACTTTCGTACTTATAATGCATCTGATAAAATTAGTCTATGTTAAGACGCATTGAAAACAATAGGGGATTCGTAAAATTGATTATCTTGATCGTAGTTATTCTCCTAGTTTTGGGTTATCTTGGATTCAACCTTCGCGACATCATCAACTCCCAAACTTTTCAGGAAAATTGGGACTTCATAAAGGAGATCGCAGTAAAGCTCTGGAACTCGGTCCTCAGAGCGCCAGTACTATTCATCTGGAATTTTGCTTTGAAACCTTTGTTTGCGACCCTCGGTAGTTAGTAGTTCAATAATTCAATCTCGATAAATTTGATAAATACGCACTGATGAAAAAATCACTGGTCAAAAAACACACTGGTAATTAAATATCGTGAGATACCCTAGCTATTTCAGCCCAATCGAATCACCCGATTCTGCCAGATCGCAGTGTCGCTAGGCTTACCAGTCTCCGGCTGGCGCCACTCGCGCGTAACTGGAGTCCTGTTCACCTTAACAACAGCGACGGTCGGTATATATCGGCCGACCTTACCAAAGCGACCTTCCTGAACCCAGCGTCTTGTTATCTGAATTCGCTTGGAAGCAACCTTAGCCTGTTGCAAAAACTCCTGACTTTGGAATTTTGCCTGTTTGCCGGTATCACCTTCAAGTGGGAACACAAATACGTTCTCGAAATTCTCGGCCGTGACGTATTCCAGAACATCGAAGAGAAGCCCACAACCTGTAAGAAGCGCAATTCCAAAGAAGATCGCTAGAAATAACCTAAACATCTGCTTCGCTTGCGCCTTGAGTTGATGCTTCTGGTCCATGCTTCTGAAACAAGCAGTGAGAATCCATCCGATGATTGCTAGTGTCGCAAGACCCAACACAAGGTTGATGGCCTAAAGTGTACCGGTGTATCCTCGAAGGGTATTAGCCTCAGCGTCACCACAGTTCACACTTTGTACAACCAGTTCCGGCGCGATGGTCGGATGGATCATGTTGTGCATGATCATATTGCCGATCCAAATCAATGCCAAGGGTACGACTCCGATTATTAACTGTTTCTTCATTCTATAGTTCCTTTTTTGTTGTTTGTGTTGTCGGTTTGAACCCACGACTTCAGGTTCATTTTATTTGGCAGGATATCACACATACATAGTTAGATATGTCAAATAAACCGGGTAATGTGCACACACATTTGGCGGTTTTCTCCTAGAATGGAGAAATGAGCATAT
>CAZJQW010000053.1:0-3919 GCA_964548575.1 uncultured Candidatus Saccharibacteria bacterium | reverse complement strand
GGCTATCGGCTCGATCGTGACCGTACCTCTCCGATCAAAGAGCATTCATGGGATCGTCTCCGGAATCAAAGAAGCCGAAGATCTCAAGATGAATATCAAGAACGCTCCTTTCGAGATCCGCAAATTGGGCAAGGTCAAGTCAACAGTTTTTTTCCCAACTCAATTCATGCATGCCTGCAAAGACCTCGCATCGTATTATTCTACTACGCCCGGCGCCATAATAGACTCACTCATAGCCGATGGCATCCTCGAAAACGCAGCGAAGATCCCACCGCCACTTCCAAAGCAAGTGAGCTTCATGTCACAAGCTCCCGCGAGAGACGTGACTTATGCTATTCAAAGCGATGACATAGATAGGTTCAGCTCATGGCGAAGTCTCATCCGCCAAGAATTTGCGAGGAAGCGCTCGATCGCGATATACGTACCTACGATCGAAGATTGCGACAATTTATATAGAACTCTAGAAAAAGGAATCGAAGGCTATATCTTTGTCCTGAATAGCAGTCTTACGAAAAAGAAAATGGTCGATACATGGAACAAGATCTCAGAGGTCGATCATCCCATCGTAGTTATATGTACGGCATCATTCTCATTGTTGCCGAGATGTGATATCGAAACAGTGATCATAGAACGAGAGCATGCCCGAGGATGGATATCTCAAAAATCTCCCTACATGGATCTGCGACATGCTCTCGAGACTATCGCTCGTGCTAGAAAGCAGACTGTATTCATCGCAGACAGCCTGCTTCGAACTGAGACTCTATTCAGGCTGGATCAAAATGAAATCGACAAGGGTTCGCCTTTCAAATGGCGCTCCATCTCAAATGCTTCCGACACATTGGTGAATATGAAAAAAGATGCTTCTTTGGTCAGAGAAACTTTATCTATGAACAGCTCTGGAAATGATGTATCAAATGTTCCGGCAGATTTTTCTGGCTCTCAGCCTAGGTCGGGCTTTCAAGTCCTGTCTCCCGAATTGGAAGAGCTAATAAAAAGGAATCAAGAAGAGAACACGCACTTATTCCTCGTCGCGATGAGGCGCGGAAACGCTCCGACTACGGTTTGCGCCGATTGTGAAAGTTTGGTTACGTGCCGAAACTGCGGTGCACCCGTTGTGCTCCATACATCGATAGAGAGTGGTAAGAATTTTTTCCTTTGTCACAAATGCGGAGAGAGGAGGAGCGCAGATGAGAATTGTGTGAATTGCGGAAGCTGGAGATTAACTCCGCTTGGAATAGGGATCGAGCGAGTACGAGAAGAGCTACGAGCCAAGTTCCCTTCAGTCGATATCTTCCAGATCGATAGCGACTCTACAAAAAGCTCGAAAAATATCCAAGAAGCTCTCACTGCATTTAGGAACAAGCCAGGAAGCATACTTCTCGGCACTGAACTTGCTATGAACCATTTGACTGACAAGATAGACCACGTCGCTGTCGTCTCTCTCGATTCGCTGTTCTCCCTACCCGATTTTCGAATGCAAGAAAAAGTCATGTACATGCTCACTCGCCTTCGAACCCAAGCTACAAGATCTATATTTGTGCAGACTCGAAAGCCTGAAGAGAAGGTCTTTGAATACGGCCTCAAAGGAAATCTGAGCGACTTTTATCGCGAAACTCTGGTGGATAGGAAACAGTTTGGCTATCCTCCTTTTTCGAACTTGATCAAGATGACGATAGAAGGCAAGAAGGAAGTCATTGCAAAAATGATGTCGGATATTCAAAAAGCTCTCGAGCCTCGCGAGCTCGATATTTTCCCTGCGTTCACCACTACTACTAAGGGCAACTTTGCTATTCATGCCCTTCTCAAGCTTGAATTCCGAGCTTGGCCTGATCAGGATATCATTTCCAAGCTCAAGGAATTCCCCCCTCAAGTTAGTATAAAGGTAAATCCTGATTCACTGCTCTAGGAGGACTTTATCCAATAACTCATTAACTCATTGTTCATTGTTTAGCCGCCGGTTTAGGCATCAAATTCTACGCATTACGAAAAAATTCATTTTCTGATATGCTTCCGATATGCAACAAGATACGCGCAATAGCAATAAAGAAATAGTCCAGAAACACGACCCAATTCTTCGGGGCAAAGCCAAAGACGTCCCTATCGAAGACATAAAGTCCGAAAAGATTCAGCGAGTCATTCTAGACATGAAAAAAGCCATGGATTCACAAACAGATGGTATCGCTATTGCCGCTCCTCAGATCGGCGAATCTATGAAAATCTTCATGATCAGTGGACCACTTCTCAAACAGGCTGACAAGACTTACAAAGGCGACGGAAACGACCTTGTTTTCATCAATCCTGAAATAACCAAAAGCTCAAAAGAAAAGAAAGAAATGGAGGAAGGCTGTCTTTCAGTGAGATGGCTCTACGGAAAAGTGAAGCGCGCAGTTCGAGTCACTTTGAAAGCTTACGATCAAAACGGCAACAAAGTCGAGCGAGGCGCGAGCGGCCTACTCGCCCAGATATTCCAGCATGAAGTGGACCACTTGAATGGAGTCTTATTCACAGACAAAGCTGATGAAGTCTGGGAGATGTCGGAAGAAGAAGTTCGTGAGCTTGAGAAACAAAACAAATGATAAGCAAAGCAGAGAACAATCCTGCCATCAAATTCGCTTTTTTTGGTTCATCCAAGTTTTCTATCTATGTGCTCGATGAATTGGACAATCTCGGCTTCAAGCCAAGCTTCATAGTTACCTCCCCTGACAAGCCTCAGGGCAGAAAGCTAGTCATGACTCCCAATATTGTAAAAACTTGGGCTCTGCAAAAAAACATTTTTGTTTTGGATCCCGTGAAGCTCGACAAACATCTTATCGACGCGTTAAAAAAATTTGACTGCGACGTCTTCGTAGTAGCTTCATTTGGACGGATCATTCCACAGACAATAATAGACCTACCAAAGCACGGCTCTCTCAATATTCATCCTTCACTGCTTCCCAAATATAGAGGCCCCTCGCCCCTGCCGACAGCCATCCTCGAAGACGAAAAAAGCACTGGTATTTCTATCATGAAAATGGACGAGCAGATGGATCATGGTCCCCTCGTCGCTTCCAAGGAAATCCAGATAGACGAGTGGCCGACTTATGAAGCCTTCGAAGAAAAGATGGCTTGTGAAGGCGCAAAACTCTTGGCTCACATCTTGCCCCGATGGATACAAGGCGAAATGAAAGCAAAAGAGCAGGAACATTCAAAAGCGACTTATACGAAGAAAATCACAAAAGAAGACGCTTTGATCGATCTATCGAGTGACCCCTATTCCAACTTTCGCAAAATCCAAGCCTATCACGAATGGCCGAAAGCTTGCTTCACAATTCAAAGAGATGGACAGCCGATGCGTATAAAAATAACTCAGGCCTCATTTCAAAATGGAAACCTAATCATACAAAAAGTCATCCCTGAAGGGGGTCGGGAGATGAAATATGAGGATTTCAAGAGAGGATACTCTCTTTAGTTGGATACTTCTTCACTTGTTGTAAAAGCCCACTGTTGTCCTATATCTTTCGAAGTTTCAACGAAATAATATATAACAACCCAAATACAAATGACAGCTAGAAAAGCGATGCACAACCACTGATTTACTGGCTGTTTCAATTCTGACCAACTAAAAAATGTAGTCTCCGGCATATTTTCTAATTATATTTGCTTCTTGCCCCACGGCCATAGACCTTTGATCATATTCTTCACCCGTGCTCCGCTCCTTCTTATGAGTGAGATCCTCTTGCCTTTACTAGCTTGGATCTCACGAAGGATCTCGTCCTTGACTGCATCGATAGCTGCATAGAGGTCCGCCTTTTCATTCGCGGCGTATAGATTTTTTCCAGCGGCGACTATGTGTATCTCTGCTCGAAAAATGTCTCCTTTGTTATGATGCTCTGTTGTTTTGGCAAGCTCGATGTCACACTGAGCTGTGGGGTCATCGGCC
>CAZJQW010000052.1:1794-4023 GCA_964548575.1 uncultured Candidatus Saccharibacteria bacterium | reverse complement strand
TCTGGGCGATCATCCAGCTCGCGACATACATCATGGATTGGAAGATCCAGCTCAAGAGCGAGTATCTTTCGAACTTTATCTGGCTGGACTACACGGCAAAGGGTTTTAGTTTCCTGATGACGCTACCGCTCTCATTCCATAAGAAGAATAAAATCGGCGAAGTAGGGAATAAAATAGGACAAGCTGCCGGTTCTTTGGAGACGATTGCTGGGAGGATTGTGATCGATCTCGCGCCTCAAGTCTTGAGCATTGTGATAGCGATCGTTATTGCTCTTATTTTGAAACCTTTGCTGGCCCTGTTTCTCATTATCGGAGTTGCGATCTATATATTTGCTCTCACACGCAATGTCCAGCCGTTGAGTGGATATCAGAAGCAATACTATGAAAAGCTCACAGAATTTTGGGGCGACACCTATGATATGGTCGGTAATACTCTGGCTATCAAGCAGGCCACAGCCGAAGAGCACCAAGAATCTCGGATTTTCGGCAAAGCAAAAGAAATATTGCCACTCTGGATGAAGCAGATAAAAATATGGGGAACATTGAGCTTGTACCAGAGGATAACGATCCTGGTGACGCAGATCCTCATTTTTGCATTTTCTATCTATTATATTCATTCAGGTACTATGACTTTGGGAGAACTGCTTGCCTTCAATGCTTATGCCGCTATGGTGTTCGGTCCATTCGTGACTATCGCCAGAAATTGGCAGACTATCCACAATGGGATCGTGAACATTCAAGAGACTGAGAAGATACTGACATTGCCGACGGAAAATTACGTTCCTCATGGGTCAATAGAAAAGCCGGTCAAAGGAGACATTGAATTCAAGAACGTATATTTCCAATATGAAGAGGGCAAGTCCGTTCTTCAGGATGTCTCATTCAAAGTGAATGCGGGCGACATAATAGCTCTCGTCGGCGAGTCTGGAGTTGGTAAGAGCACTCTCATCGACCTTATATCTGCTTATCATTTTTCGACAAAGGGAGAAGTATTGGTTGATGGCACGCCAATAGAAAAGATGAATTTGAAATCTTTGCGTTCTCAGATCGCAGTCGTCCCTCAAGAAGTCGTTCTCTTCAATGATAACATCAAGATGAATGTCAAATACGGCAACTTCAAAGCTACCGACCAAGATATGATGGAAGCCTGCAAAAAAGCGCATGCGTATGATTTTATTATGCGCTTCCCAGAGAAATGGGAACAGTTAGTAGGTGAGCGAGGGATCAAGCTATCAGTGGGTCAGAAACAAAGGGTTGCAATAGCGCGTGCAATTCTGCGCAATCCTCGCATCCTCATCCTAGACGAGCCTACAGCGGCTCTGGATGCAGGTTCCGAGGCTCTCATCACCAAGTCTTTGGAGGAGCTTATGTCGGGCAAGACCACCTTCATCATCGCCCATCGTCTGAGCACGGTTCGCAAAGCGAATAAGATCTTGGTCTTCAAAGAAGGTCAGCTCATAGAATCTGGCACTCACAATGAACTCATTCAGATCCGAGATGGAGAATACAGGAGACTATATGAATTGCAGATAGGGCTTCATGGATAGTCACAATGGAAAAATTTTAGAGTTGTGGTATATTCAAATAATTAAAAAGCTAAAATCACTTTGATGAAGAAATTTGCTTCTTTTTTGCTCTTAGTCGTTCTCATTATTATCGCATTTCTCTATGCTACTGTTCGTTCAGGAAGTCCAACAAATGCTGTTAGCGACTTTTATGATAGCTTGATTGCCGATCGGGATGGATATCTTGGTAATGGAGAATACAAAAACTTTGGCATTCTCTCAGATGGATTTATTTCCAAAGTCGACAATGCTATCCAAGGATTTGATCCTTTTTTCTGCGCGCAGGATAAGCCAGAGTCTCTCAAAGCGAGCTTGGTCGAAAGGACGGCCACTACATCCGTTGTTTCTATCACAGAGAAGTTTGGTGACTCTAAAAAAACTTTATCAGTGAATTTGGAAAGAGGCTTGAAAGGATGGCAAATCGTAGATATTAAATGTGGAGGAGGGGGTGTTCCAGAATCTGGAGATCTAAATATAGTAGGAGATTATATCAAAGAGAATGTCTCATCTTTGGCTCCAGTAAAGGAGCAGCTCGGAGGGAAGTTTTTCATCACCAGCATAAACTTTAAAGATGGTGGAGGGATCATGAACTATGAAGATGGTCACAATGCTTATTCGGCGACCTTCAAATATTCTGTAGATTCATCAAATAAAGTGACTATTA
>CAZJQW010000052.1:0-1784 GCA_964548575.1 uncultured Candidatus Saccharibacteria bacterium | reverse complement strand
CTTTGATTGCTGATACCGCACCTCTTGGAAGCAACTTTACTAAGATAGGCAATATTACCAAGCTAGAAAATGCTGTGAATTGGACTCTAGTATATGAAGAGCCTGGGAAACCTGCATTGACCAAGGAACTCATTGTGAAGGATGACAGCCTGTGCATTTCTGGCCAAGACATCTCATACTGCTATTCATTTGTGATAACTGCGGGGGATAGAGTTCTGATAGATGGCAAAGAAAATGAAGGAAAGATAGAAGTCTTGAGGATGGTAAAGAAATAATTAACTGGTTAGGAGGAGCCATATTAGTGGCACTGGCCTTGGCATACATCACGATTGTTTAGTTGTTAGTAACTCCACAAGAAAGACAGAGCCAAATCGTGTATAATTTGGCTATGGAAAAGTTCGATATCAAAGAGAAGCCTATTCTAAACTCTAGTGACGAACTCAGTCGTTTACGAGAAGCCGCTTTGGCTAAGGCCGAAAAAGCCAAGGAATCCGGCAGAGAGCTAGGTCATAGCGAGGCGGTCGCAGAAACTGTAAAGCAGTACTCTGCTGCCACTTCTCAAGAAGTCTTGCATCCGGATTTTACGATCAAGGACCATGAAGCGGAAGCTATAGTGTTGGATCTCGCACCTGAGCCTCATGACAACCAACTCGAGAATTTCATAGCGATACTTGAAGAAAAAGGCATAAAGAATGCCATGACGGTCGTCGAGAAACTCAACAATGCTCACCTTTTGGATGATTTCCATCGTTTCCTGATCCAATATATCGCATCAGGATATCCAATCACCGATTTCAAAGAAAGAGATTATCTATGGAAGCCTCTCCATATGACTTTATTCCAAGTCAGCTTGCCAGAGACTTCCGAAGAGGACAAACAAAAACAACTAAAGCAACTCATATCTGGCATGCAACAATTCTACGCAGGTATGCTTTCTATATCTGGCGGAGATGATGCAGGCTGGTTCACTGTCGAGATAGCAAAGTCAAATGGCAGTGAAGAATTTGTCTTCTATGTATCTGTACCATCGAAGAGGAAAGAGCTATTCGAAAAACAAATCCTCTCCATATTTGCTGGAGCGCACATAACAGAGCACAAGGACGACTACAATATCTTCAACTACGAGGGAGTGTCCGTAGCTTCTTATGCTGAGTTCTCAAAGCATTTCATGTATCCGCTTCGGCCGTACGAAGAATTCGATGTAGATCCTCTGTCTTCGATCTTGAATGGATTTTCCAAGATAGATAGGGATGGAGAAGGTGCCGCTTTGCAGATAGTAGTGGGAGCTCGAAAAGACGCTTTCATGAAGGATGCGAGCAAGTCGATAGAAAAAATGAGAAAAGGCGAGAAGGTAGGAGACGCTTTGAAGACAATCGGCCAGTCTACTTTGGGAGCCGTAGCAAAGGATATGCTCAAAGTTTTCAAAAGCGCAGATAAGATAGACAAAGAAAAAGAAGAGCAAGCAAAGAGGGCTCAAGCTCTCGATCAGACGTCGATAGAGCAGTTCACCCGGAAGCTCAAAACGCCTTTTGTAGCGACAAACATACGCGTGGTCGCTTCGGCCCAGACCGAGATGGAAGCCACAGAGATCCTTCATGACATAGAATCAAGCTTCAATCAGTTCGAAAACGGTCATGGCAATGGGATCAAGTGGAATCCTACAAAAAAGTCAGATCTAAAAGAGCTCTTGAAAAAATTCTCGTTAAGGGCTTATGACTCTAGTGAAGATATTATTTTGAATCTGGAAGAGCTCACTACTTGTTTGCATTTTCCTGCATCACAAG
>CAZJQW010000051.1:0-4222 GCA_964548575.1 uncultured Candidatus Saccharibacteria bacterium | reverse complement strand
TCTAGGTTATTCTGAGGACTCATGCCACGAAAGGAAACCCCGGGCGACTAGCCCGAGGAGGAGGTCATTGAAGCAATTTCGTCCGCAAACTCTCATTCTCGTGTTATGATAATTCCATATGGCCAATCCAATTTCAAAATCACCGTCTCGCATAGCGGAGCTAAAAGTGGCATTTTTCCTGGCTTTTAGAGATGTAAAAAGGGCTAACGTTTGGACTACTTTTCTCATTATTGCTGTGATGGCGCTCACATTCTTGAACTTGGTAGTCGTGAGCGGAGTTTTGGTCGGACTCATAGAAGGAACTGTGGTTGGTATCAAAGAGCGTTATCTTGGCGACGTCTTCATTTCGAAGCTAAAGAATCACACATATATTGAGAACACCCCAGAATTGGCCGCATTTGTGAAAGGTATGCCCGAGGTCGAAGCAGTCACAGTGAGATACGTCGAAGGCGGAACAATAGACGCGGAATACAAAGTTCTTCCAAAGGCCAAGGAGCAAAAGCAGGTGGTCAACACATCTTTTTCTGGGATAGTTCCATCGGATGAAGAAAACGTAACTGGTATAAAAGAAAAAATGGTTGAAGGAGAGTATCTGGACGAAGACGACTATGATCAAGTAGTCATGGGAGCGATGCTCTTCCGTAAGTATTTGGATTTTGAATCAGACCTGCTCACAACCCTTGGACCCGAAGTTGACGTCGGCAGTCGAGTAAAGATAACAGTGGGCGGAAGTTCGCGAGAAGTCACAATAAAGGGCATAGTCAAAACAAAAGTCGACGAGGTAGATAGGAGAGTATTCTTTACGGCATCTCAACTCAGGAATCTTATAAACCGATATGACTACAGCGCAGATGAGATAGCTCTCAGACTCAAACCTGACGCCGATCCTATCGTTGTAAAGAACGCTATCTTGGCCGCAGGTTTTGGCGAATATGCAAAAGTCCAAACAGCTTTGGATGCCGAGCCCAAGTTCGTCAAAGATCTTAGGAATACTTTTGCCATACTTGGAAATATCATAAGCTCAGTTGGTTTAGCGGTTGCAGGTATCACAGTATTCATAGTTATATTCATAAATGCTATTACGCGAAGAAAATATATAGGCATACTCAAAGGTATAGGTATCTCAAAGCGCTCCATAGAATTTTCATATGTCATTCAATCAGTATTCTATGCAGTGTGTGGTATGGCTATAGGCGCAGCGATAGTATTTTTCTTTTTGAAGCCGTTCTTCTTGAGCAACCCGATAAGCTTCCCATTCGGAGACGGTATATTGGTGGCAGAAGCATTTGGAACATCTATCCGCGCTCTCATACTTTTGGTAGCGACTATCATCGCCGGATTTATTCCTGCAAGGATAGTTATAAAGCAGAATACATTGGATGCGATCTTGGGCAGGTAGAATATGTAATGAATATGGACAAACCTATCATCAAAATAAAAGATCTATCGAGGACGTTTACAATAGGCAAGAATAGCATTCGAGCCTTGAAAAGCGTTTCTTTTGATGTAGAACGAGGAAGCTTTGTCTCTATCACAGGCAGGTCTGGCTCAGGAAAATCTACTCTCATGTACCAGCTCGGACTATTGGACCAGCCGACTGGAGGAAGCATACAGATCGAAGGGCACAAAGTCACCGACATGTCTGAGGACGAAAGGACGATGTATAGGCTGAAGGAGCTTGGCTACGTATTCCAAGACTATGCCTTGCTTCCGTCTCTCACCGCTATAGAAAATGTGATGACTCCGCTACTTATGATGGGCTATTCAAAGAAAGAGGCACATGACAAATCAAAATCAGCATTGGAGAAAATAGGTCTAGGAGACAGGATGACGAACTTGCCCGGACAGCTTTCGGGAGGTCAACAGCAGAGGGCTTCTATCGCGCGAGCTATCGCTCATGAACCTGTGATACTCTTCGCCGACGAGCCAACAGCAAATCTGGATTCAGAGACTTCGATGACTGTGCTCAAAGCATTTTTGGATCTGCACAAAGCTGGCCAGACTATAATAATGGTCACTCACGAAAAGGAGTATGCTGCAATGACAAATCGAATCATCACTCTTTCCGATGGTTCGGTTATAAGCGATGTTGATGTGATCGACGGCCACGAAATGTACGCAAAGAGGCAAAAGAGACTCGAGAATGGACAATGAATTGAATCAATCTGAACCCGTGCTTTTGTCATTCCTATTTAGCATGTCCGCTAGAACGGGCTCTATCTTGTCTGCGATTATTTGGTAGCCCGCATCGTTCGGGTGAATAGTGTCGTACATGAGCGACTTGTTTCCAAGAAGTCCGTCGAGCACATTTGGGACATAACCCGTGCGAAGCTGTCTTGCGATCTTTTCGTATTCTTCGGCATATATATCTGTGATAAATCCTCCTCTAACACCTAGAAGTAGAACTGCAGAACCGTGTGACTGGATCTGGGTGACAATTTGACGAAGATTGGCGAAAGTGGTTTCTGGAGGGACTTGTTGCAAGAAGTCATTGCCACCGACAAGGATGATAACAATCTTTGGGTCGAGCATGAGTACGCTCTTCACTTTCTTAAGAGCATCTGCAGTCGTGTCTCCGCTTGTACCGAGATTTATGATAGGACGCTCAATCTTTCGCGAAAGTACTGAGACAAAGTCATTATCGGACGTTGAACCCACACCTTTGACCAAGCTGTCTCCAAAAGCGATTATATTCTTGCCACTAGAATCTATGTTTTGGATGACCGTGCTGTATAACTGGTGAAAGCCGAGCCAAATGATGATCACTGCAAAAAAAGCAAAATATACGAGTTTATTATTGTTGTTTTTTATATCCATGAAATTATTATAGCGAGAAAATCGCTCGAAATATAGCTATATAAATAACGTCTAACATGGGGTGAATTTCGCGAAACACCAATGAATCGTCACTCCTCGCTTATTCTTTATGTCACGGCTGTAATTATACTGATCGTTTCACTTACGATCAGGTTTTCTTCATACCATATTGTAACAGCGGATTATACAGTGAGCCTCTCACACTGGATGGATGCATTGAGGGGAGCTCCTGGTCTGACAGCTTTTGAAAATCAGTTCTCGAATTATTCGCCACTATATCTGTATCTTCTGAAGCTCCTCACCTTGATACCAGTAAATGAGCTATATGCGATCAAAACTCTTTCATTGATATTCGATGCTTTGCTCGTGTTCATGATGGTAAAGATAGTAGCTTTTTTGAGGCCGTCATATTCGAAGCCTTGGCTTTTTTTCTTGGGAGCCTTGGCATTTATAATTCCGACTATGCTCTTGAATAGCTCTGTTTGGGGTCAGTGCGATTCCATATATGCATTCTTTACTCTATGGTCTTTGTACTTGCTATTGAAACATAAGCCTTACTGGGCAACAGTAGCTCTGGGGATCGCGATAAGCTTCAAATTGCAGGCCATATTTTTTCTGCCTGTCTTTGTAGGTTTTATAATGGCTAGGAAAAGAACATCTTCCGCATTGTTGCTCCTTCCTTTTGTTTATTTATTAACGGTGATTCCGGCATGGCTTTCTGGAGGATCTTTTGTAAAGCTTGCGACGATATATTTCGCCTAAAGCCAAGAATTCAATGACCTGACTCTATTTGCACCTTCTATCTTTGCTTTCATTGGAAATTCGATCGACTCTTCTATCATGGTTTCAATATTGTCGCATCTTGGTCAGGTCATAGCGATCGCTCTATCTGCTGCGATCATATATCTTGTATCTCGACTTATAAGGAATGATTCCTTGAGCCCCCAAGCGTTGGTACTTGTGAGCGTTTTTACTCTCATCGCTTTGCCTTTCTTTTTACCTCATATGCACGAGAAATATTTCTATCTAGCTGATATGGTGGCTATTACTTATGCCTTTATCCGGCCGAGCAAGTGGTACATACCGGTTCTTGTAATCTCTGCTTCAACTTTGTCTTATATGCCATTCCTTTCTGGGGCTATACCAGAATTTGGTAAATTTGTAACTTCAGTAGCTTTTGGTGCGGTGCTCATATTGATCGCTCTTGCCTCTTTGTTTCCAAGGATTCGGGCAAAATGGATGGATGTCATCTTGCAAAAGAGCCCCCGTCTTGTTAATCAGCCAATTATTAATAATTATTAAATATATGAACAAAAAAATAAAGGGATCCAAGGGTATGGGAGAAATGAGCCAAGACATGGAATCTGCTCATACGCCAAACCATATAGCCATACAGAAGTACTTA
>CAZJQW010000050.1:0-4427 GCA_964548575.1 uncultured Candidatus Saccharibacteria bacterium | reverse complement strand
CTCGAGACGCGAACCTTAAAAGTTATTTTGCCGGATTTGATAATGATTGGAAGAATTCCGCGGATGCTACTTTTAACAGTTCATTGGGTTATATAAATGAGAATCTGGTCTGCGTTGATTATTTGAGGACGATAGCGCCTAATAACGATGTTTCAAAATGTGATGATGGCGGTACCACGTGTACTGTAACTAGAGAGGTATTCTGCGCAAATCTGTAACAAACCAAGCAACAAGTTAATCGAAACGATGCGTATATGGAGCTTACATCCTAAATACTTGGATTCAAAAGGACTTGTAGCTTTGTGGCGTGAGGGATTGCTCGCAAAGAAAGTCTTGGAGGGCAAGACCAAAGGCTACCGTAACCATCCTCAACTCATCAGATTCAGAGAACAATCCAAACCAATTGAAGCCATATCTTTTTATTTGGGCGAGGTATTAAAGGAGTCATTGAAACGTGGCTATTCTTTTGATGCGAGCAAAGTCAAATCTAGATTGAGAGTCGCAAAGATTCCAGTAACGGATGAGCAACTGGCTCATGAGGTCGGCCATCTGAAAGGTAAGCTAAAAAAAAGAGATAAACAGCGCTATATTCAGTTATCTCGAGCTAAGCGGATCTTGCCACATACCATATTCAAAAAAACAAAAGGTGCAGTCGAAGAGTGGGAAAAACTATACGATAAAGAACTAGCTTAGCTGTGGATATCTCAACTCCATAAAGTGCTAAGATTAATGGCATGAAAAAAGTCATTTTTGGCATCATTGCCATAGTCATTATTATCGTATTATTAGTTATCGTCCTTCCCAGCGGTTCAAAGTCGCCTTCAAAGGTCTTCTTGGATCAGATGCTCTCTGAATTCATGGTCGAATATGATTTGAAAACTATTGAAAAGGAGATCGCTTTTCCGAGGACAGAGACGGATCAGGGGCTCTCTAACATGAAAGTTTTGACTGGTTACGCTTTCAACTACGAAGGCGCTCCTGTCTTCAACGATTATATGAAATCCATCATCGGCAATTCTCCTGAATGGCTCAACTCTGTCTGGCAGAAGGGCTTCATAAACGACAAGATCGTTTGTCTTCAGTCTGACGGTTCCACAAATCCAAAGGGCCCTGCCGAAGTCTTCTGCGCCGATTTGCCCCAACCTTAGCCAAGGTTCGACCTTGGATGAAAAAACCGCAGGATTCAGTTGAATTCCTGCGGTTTGTGCTTGAAAACTTTTCAGTTTGAGGTAATCAGTTGCCTGTAGTGTTCTTTTGAAGCCTGAATCCCAAGCCAAGTATTTGCCTTTCTAAGAAACTTACTCGTCAGATCACCTTCATTCCAGATGACATTATTGCCGCTCACTATAACTGTGAGCTCTGCAGCTTTTTCCAGACGATTAAGGTCGCTTTGATACTTCCTTCGAAGCTCCGGATTTTTCCCAAGCTGTTTAGACCTGAGTTCAAAGCTCACGTACGTCAGCTCTTCGTCGCTCGCTTGAAGGCGGGCATTGCTTATGACAACGTCCTTTGCCATTTCAAGGAGTGCGTGATGCACCTGACGGTTGAAGACGTCGTGTCTCATTGTAACCGAGACGCCTACAAACTTTTCGAACCTTTCCACGATAAACAGCATGTGTCTCCATTGCCTCTTTCGGTTCGTCTGCTTTTTGAAAGCGATGATTGTCGTAATAGCGAATGCACATCCAAAGACGGTCGCAAACACGCAATAGGCGATGTTGTCTTCGACGATCCAAGTCACAATGAGAAGGGCGGTCACGAGAAAGCTTATTATCGATAACCACTCACGCTTGCCCTCATTGTAGATGTTCAGACGATAGTCGTCTGAAGGTCTCAACGTGTCGAATACGAATTTGTTCATCCTGTTAATTTTCATTTTTCAACGTACCACGGCCGTTTTGCGATAGAGGAGATTCCGTCTCGGCACCTCTTGGCTCGATGACCAAGCGTGCGCTTTCCCTATCGAGAAATCTGGCGAAGAATATTCTCGTCTATTATACCATAACATGCCTAAAAGTCAATCCACCTGAATACGCCGTAATACTCTCAATTCTAGCCATATTTTGTGCTAAAATTTGGGCATGAAAAACAAAATCATTTTAGCTACGGACCACGCCGGTTTTGAGCTCAAGGAGGCCGTCAAAGCATTCTTGCGAGAAAAAGGATATGAGATTGAGGACGTTGGCGCCACGAAGCTAGTTCCTGAGGACGATTATCCTGCATATATGGCCGCTGCAGCTCTAAAAATCTCACAGGATGTGGACGGCTCGACCAAGGCCATCATCTTTGGAGGTTCAGGCCAAGGCGAAGCTATGATGGCCAACAGGTACCCCGGAGTTCGCGCGGCAGTCTGGTATGGAGGAGCATTGGATATAGTTACCTTATCTCGCGAGCACAACGATGCGAACGTCCTCTCGATAGGCGCCAGGTTCGTCAAAGAATTAGAAGCCAAAGAGGGGATAACTCTCTGGCTCGAGACTCCATTCAGTGGCGAAGAAAAGCACGCCCGCAGAATCGAACAGATCGACTCAGTGGAATAGTTCTAGTTACTAGTTTCTAGTGCCCTACATGTGGACAACTCTCCTTGCTTATAAAAAGAATTTATTCTAATCTCAATACCGGACAGTTCGTATTCGATGGACTAGCCAAGTGGGCAGTGCCAGATTGCACTGAAGCAAGAGGATCTGCTTCGAGTTCTTACGACTACGACTAACCAAGAAAAGGAGTCGACTGCATGAAAATTAGCTTAGTGGGCATTTTTGATACTGGGCCGCCCGGCGGTGTACTCCTTGGAGCTTATGATGATTCATAGGCTGTAAGGTCGATCTTCAAATCAAAGGCTTGAAACCGAACTCGGCATCTCCAAGACCGGTGCTACGATTGTAGGGATCTATCTGACGTTTCCTCTGTTAATTCCGGCACGTTAGAAGCCTTTTTTGAAAATTCTCCTAAGCCACGCAATGTGGTATTCGTTAATTGATTGACCTCGCCCGTACGCAGACCTCATCCTCTGGCGTACGGGCTTTTATTTGGGTCGCAGAGGTCCGACCTCTGTGATAATATATCGGCATGACCGTACTCTACCGCACCCATCGCCCATCCTCTTGGAATGAAGTCGTCGGCCAGGACCACGTTGTTTCTGCACTCAAAGATGCTATCGAACAAGATCGCATCGCTCACGCCTATCTCTTTGCTGGCTCTAGGGGAACGGGGAAGACTAGCATCGCGCGTATCCTCTCCAAGGCCTTGAAGTCTGCCGATGAGGACGTCTATGAGATCGATGCCGCTTCGAATACTGGAGTAGATAATATCCGAGACCTTCGTGAGCATGTGAATGTGCTCCCATTCTCTTCAAAGTACAAAGTTTATATCATCGACGAGGCGCATATGCTCACCAGGGCTGCTTGGAATGCTCTCCTCAAAACTCTCGAAGAACCGCCAGCTCATGTCATCTTCATCTTTGCGACGACGGATATCGATAAGGTGCTGGATACCATCATATCTCGTTGTCAGGTCTTCAAATTTAACAAGCCGAGCAGGGAGATTCTCCGCAAGGAAGCTCTTCGTATTGGCAAGAAGGAAGGCTTCGAACTCGACTCTGGTGCGGCGGACCTTATCGCTCTTCTTGGTGATGGGTCATTCCGAGATACATTGGGTACTTTGCAGAGGGTGATCACTGCTTCTTCCGGCAAGAAGATATCCAGAGAATTGGTCGAATCCATAACCGGCGCTCCAAAGGCTTCTCTTGTGAACTCTTTTATAGAGAGCATTTTGGCCAAGAATGCCGAGACGGCGCTATCGGCTATAGGGGAAGCGGAGAGCAGTGGTGTTTCCATGAATGTTTTCCTGTCGCTCATCCTCGAAAAAATGCGCTTCATCTTGCTCAAACAACATGCGGGCAATAACCCTGCCGTCGTTAGCTCTCTAAAGTCCCGCATTTCCGAAGACGACCTCACCTTCATCGTGGCCCAAGCAGACAAGAAACAAGCCACGCCCGCCATCCTAGTCGCCATGTTAGACGCCGCCAACGCCACCCCGAGGGCCCAGATCGATCAGCTGCCCTTAGAGTTGGCTGTGGTGGGGATTTGTGGTTAAATAAGACCGCCTCCGCCCTTTGGGCTACGGCGGTTAAAATGCGGGATCGTCTAATGGTAGGACAGCGGCCTTTGAAGCCGTTTATCTTGGTTCGAATCCAAGTCCCGCAGCATTTGAGAAATAGTAGCGTTTTTGGGTATGTTTGCGACTAGATGATACGGACTTTTGAAGCTGTACTTAGCCACAGTTTTGTTTGTGATGATTGCGTTCGAAAGTAGTTTTTCTAATGTTCTGCGTTTTACTTCGTCTGTAGCTTGTAGATAAGAATCGGCGGCTTTTGTGTACATTATCATAGCGTTAGTAACACTTTTGCTCTTTGAAAACGCAAAAGG
>CAZJQW010000049.1:0-4432 GCA_964548575.1 uncultured Candidatus Saccharibacteria bacterium | reverse complement strand
GGCATTGCCTTCAGGGACGAAGGTCTGCAGTTTCTCATTGGCAACCAACCGTATCTTCAAGGACAAGGAAGGCCAGCGCCAAGAGTCCACAGATTTCCACAATGTAGTGGCATTCGCAAAATTGGGAGAGTTAGCAGCTCAGTATCTCAAGAAAGGTCAGCAGGCTCTCGTAGAAGGACGCATCCAGACTCGCTCATGGGATGCTCCAGATGGACAAAAGAAATACAGAACAGAGATCATCGCTGATAATGTTCAGTTCGGATGGAAGGGCCCAGGAGGACAGACTGCAGGTGGAACAAAAGAAACACCAGTTGCAGATCAAAAGGGCGGAGCACCTGGAGAAGCGATCGAATATCCGACTGAAGAGATAAATCCCGACGATATACCATTTTAAACAAACCAACAATCAATATGAAAAAGCAGTGTTATTTCAACCAGCACAATATCAAGTTCATCGACTACAAGGATACAGAGATCTTGAGGAAGTTCATCAATCCTCACGGCAGGATCGTGAGCCGAAAGAGATCTGGTATCCGAGCCAAATTCCAGAGACAGCTCGCAACAGCCATCAAGCGCGCGAGGTTCATGGGATTGCTTCCATACGTTGCGAGATAGGGAGGGGAAAGTAGAAAGTAGAAAGTAGAAATCGCAAATCGCAGGTAACTAGTAATTAGAAATTAGAAAAGGCGAGAAAAGGCCGTCTCGAGAGAGGCGGTTTTTTTGGGATCCACCTTAGCCTTAGAATCCGAATGACCTGCGCTTTTCTATTTTTTCTGCTTTCTATTCTCCATTTTCTACTCTCTATTCTTTCTTCCTTCTTCCTTCTTCTTTCTTCTTTCTTCCTTCTCCTTCCTCCCCTGGGGATATCTACAAGTTCCCCCCACATATATTGGTATACTGTACGCATGAAATCACTCAAACTTGGGCATGCAGCTTTGCTAGCTAGCTTTGCTCTTCTGGTTCTCTTAGGAACCTTTGCATTATTAGCTCCTACTTCATTACAAACAGCTATCAGATTCTGGCCGAGTTCACAATTGGCTCAGGTTGTAACTAATCCAAGTTACATTCCTCAGGATAGAATTATGGATTGGACAGTCGCAGGTGTGCCTGGCGGTATCCCTGACAGGCAGATAATATGCGCGACAATAAATCCTTCACCTGCAAATCCTCAAACAACAACCGCTTCAATCTCTGCAGGATCAACTCAGCTTATAGTTACTAATTCAGCTGATTTTCGGGTAGGTGATGGTGTCAAAGTTCCTGGAGCAGCCTTTCAGAGATGGACAACGACTCCTGGCGCTGATTTTTTTGCCCGAATAGTTTCAATATCTGGGAATACAATTACGTTGAGCAAAAGTGCTGAAGCCACAGTAAGCAGTGTAACAGTGTCTCACGACGATACTGCAGCCATTCAAGATGCAATAGATAGATGTTCTAGCAATCAAGTCGTATATATCTCGGAGGGAACTTATGATTTGGATCGAACGATCGGAAGCCCATCCAAAAACGATGTGAGCATAAGAGGTGCCGGTCAGGGTAAAACCATTCTTTTTAAAAGATTTGAGGGTGCTGGAATGGATTTTGGAACTGCAGATTGGCCATCCCCTCAGCCAGACGTCAACATAATATCTGGGGCAACAAAAGGGAGCAATTCGATTTCCATTGATCCGGCCAGAGCCACTTCTGTTAAAGTTGGGCATTTCATCAAAATAGGTGCGGGTGTCAATCCATCATATGTGCATAATCTTTCTCCTTCCGACAATCAACTGTCGATGACTTTTCGAGTGACTGCCGTGAGTGGAAATGTGGTCACATTTACACCAAGTCTTCCTTTTGACTTTAGCCAATATTCTCCCAAAGTTGGAATATATACACTGGGAACATCCAAAGGTGTCGGCATTGAGGATTTGACTATAGATATGAATTCAACAGGGAATGTAGGAATCAATTTTTCTCAGCTGTGGGGCTCTTGGATCAAAAATGTGGAAATCAAAAATTCAAACAGCAAGGTGACCACATTTTATAATGTACTTCAAAGCGAGATCCGTCATTCATATTTTCATGACAGCGTAAGAGGAGGTCCGAATACGGAAGGAATGGATACTTATCGCGACAATAACTGGAATAGATTTGAAGATAATATTGTAGTCGGTGCAGGGGGAATAATGATTGGCGATTCACAAGGTGGAAATGCGGGGAACGTGATTGCTTACAATTTTGCTTACGGAACCAATTCCGGGAGCAACAATATGGCTGCAATGGATATATATGCAAACCACGGTACGAACAATACCTTCAATCTATTCGAAGGTAATGTAGCTGGAGGATTCTTGGCTGACAATTATTTTGGATCGGCAAGTCACGATATGGTCTTTAGAAATTGGTTTACAGCTACTCATCCAACAGCAACAGCCAATCTTAGAGCTGTTCGTCTTAAACATTTCAGCAACTTTTTCTCATTTATTGGAAACGTTCTAGGCAGTTCAGGTTTTCCAACTTCAATAGAAACAGGCGGTTACTATGAAGCTCCTCCACAAGACTATGGCGAAAAAAAGGTTATTTATGAATTCGGCTTTCCGAATATGGGAAATCAAAGTTTCTCGGGATTTATCCAAGCTTCCAATCCTATAGATTACAGCTCGCAAGGTAATGACTTGAGTACCGCTCAAGCTTTGGATTTGAACGTCGCAGCTACTGTATTCAGGCATGGTAACTATGATTTCTATAACAGAGCAGTGATCTGGGATCCCAATATAACAGACAGAACTATACCTGCGAGCTTTGCGTACAGGTCCAAGCCGGCTTTTATGGGCGATCTCGTATGGCCTCCGATAGATCCAAATAACACATCGAATATGAGATGGGATATGATCCCCGCGGGGTACAGGTATATGAACGGAACAGAAGTACCAGGAGTTGGGGGTCCAGTTACACCACCTGCAAACTGTACGACCACATGCCACGTCACACCTTCGGGCGCAGGGTTAAAGAACGGCGCTGATTGGAGCAATGCATACGCCGGACTTCCTGCGACTCTTACGAGGGGTGCGACATATTATGTAGCGGATGGGGCCTATTCAGGATTTACATTTAACACTCCAGAAAGCGGCACGTCCAAGACTATTGTCAAAAAAGCAACGGCAACGGAACATGGATCCAATACTGGTTGGACGGCAACCATGGGTGATGGCTCAGCATCATTCAACAGCACTATCGGAATACATCGCGGGTACTTTGACTTCGACGGTGTTACTGGTGGAGGACCTGGAAACTGGGCAAATGGTTTAGGTTTTGTTGTAAGAGTTCCTACAGATCAGATTGCAATAATGCTGAGCAACAAATGGGGAGGTCCTGAAGATCGACTGAATGTTAGCAATGTCACCGTAAAGCACGTGGAAATAGCTGGGCAAGTAAGTCCTCCTCTTCCTGGAGGTGGTAGCGGTTTTGATGCAACAGCTTTTGGAGCTAACTTTAGCAATATACATGTCTCGCATATGTATATCCACGACATAGGAGCAATAAACTTCTACTGGATAAATGCATCTGATATAACAGTCGAAAATTCGTTCATCACCAGAAACGCATCTTCTCCCGAACACCATGGATCAGGATTTAGATTCCAAACTTCCAACAGAATCACCTTTAGGAATAACTGGATGCAAGATATAGTGGGAACAGGATTTTTGGGAGCATATTGTCCAAATGCATCCAACAACATCGAGATATATGGAAACGTATTCTCGCGCTCGGCCGGATTCACTGGGACTTATGGAAACGGAGTGATATACACAGAGTCAGCGACGACTTGTGGACTTACTATCAACAATTGGAAGATATACAACAATACATTCTTCAATGTTCAAAATCAGCTCATAGGATTGTTTGCGCCAGGAACAAATAATGTTGCCCAAAATAACATCATCTACCAGCTTACTGGATCACCTGTATTACAGGGTCTTACGCATGATTACAATTGGTTCGGATCTCCTTCAGGGACATTTGGTGAAGCACACGCAAGATTTGGTGATCAAAATCCTTTCGCGAATTCAGCGTCAGCAAACTTTGCCCTCAATGCCAATACGACAGCTATCGGTGGAGGACTTGCTCTCGCTTCACCTTACAATATTGATGCATTTGGTAATACGAGGGGGACTAATGGTTGGGATATGGGAGCTTACGAATACACTGGCTCTATCGTAGTCACCGACAATCCTCCCACTGTCTCCTTGACCTCACCAACTTCAGGTCAGAGAGTAACGGGTGTAATTAATTTTTCAGTCACTGCCTCTGATGACAAAGGATCTCCCAGAGTAGAGTTCCTGGTAGATGGAACAGCAGTAGGCACAGCAATAACTTCAGCTCCTTACACGATGTTATGGAATTCGATCACAGTTCCCGACGGCTCACATTCTGTGACGGCGAGGGCCACGGA
>CAZJQW010000048.1:0-4439 GCA_964548575.1 uncultured Candidatus Saccharibacteria bacterium | reverse complement strand
CGATGTGATGCGGCTCGAAAACGGCGAATGGGTCGATCTTGCATGGAAAGAGGTCATCACTTTCGAGAAGAAAGCATCCTCCCATGCATCATCCCATTAATCTTTTTTTAGTTAGAACTTACGCGGCGTGGGTGTGGATACATGAGAATCCCGCCGCGAACCGCAAATCAAAGATTTGCTCTCCGACTCGGGTCTTCGACCCTCGCTTGAATAAGCCCAAATGGGCTTTGCCCGCTTGGGCTTCGCCTACGCAGGAATCGCACCCTCTCTGGAAAAGTCCACGCGCTGAAATCTCGTGAGACGTCTCAAGAGCCTTTGGCTCTTGGACAAATGCTGGGGAAAAAACCGCCCGCGGGTTTTTCTATTGTTCAAATACTCTCTCTTTTTTCGGGGTGCGGGGCCGCGACTCCGGCGCGGAGCGGCCCGCGGTGGGATATCCTATTTTTTTGGCCCATATCCGTTTCCAGACAATGGACCTCATCATCGGGATCATCACCCATTTTCCGGTCGATACTCTTATTTATACCCCATACCGATATACCAGTTACTGAGGAATTGTGTGGATTTGGAGGTTGAAATATGGAAAATGCAGTAGAACCAGAGAATGAACTTATTGAAATAGTAAAAAAATTACCAGATATCGATCCGGACAAACATGACGGCAGCTATGAACTTGTTCGTGAGATCGTTCGAACATACAGAGACAGCGATACAGCCAGAATACATGGATATGATATCAATGATCTGAATGCAGTTTGGTTTTTGTGCACCGGGGCAGATGATAAATCCGTCGATTTCCGCAAAAAACAGATCCTTCATGCAAATCTTTCAGATGAAGAGAAAAATACCATGGTCACTCTTCTGGAAAGTATTTGGGATAAAGCACAAAGGGGGGAATATAGTAACACACCCAAGGGTCAATCTGCCAGAGTTGGTATGTTTTCTCGCGGATTTAGCACGTTCAAAATGCTGGGAGTTGACCAAGAGAGAGCGCCGAAGGAATTTATCCAGATGGTCATCGAAATATCAGATGAACGTGATGAAGAACGCATATTTTCTATCGCCGAAAAATACCTCAAAAATCCATGGTTAGGATTGCAAGCAGCAACCCTTTCTCAATTTCTTCATTGTCTCAAACCGACCGTATTTCCAATTATCAATGGTAATCAGGGATTAGGAGGTTCCTTGTATAAATCACTTGGAATAAAGCTGACAAATTTTACTAAAGCCGACTCCTATATTCAAAATTCCCGGATCATACGTGATTTTCGTGATGAAAATTTCTCCTTCAGGAATTATCGGGTCCTCGATCTGGCATCAGTAATATTGGATGAGGAACTGAGGGGAGGGAGGGAAAGTATTGTATTTGAAAAAACTGGGTCGGATGAATACAACTTGAACCTGGAATCAGAAGTGTATAAAAAGCGATATTCCAATTGGCATAAAGTATCTGAAACATGCATAACGAAAGATTGTGATAGAGCGATCAAACAAGCTTTTGGAAGTACCCTTCCACAGTTCGGGTATTCGTTTTTCGGAGTTGAGGGACTAAAAGAAGGTGAAAATAAATTTATCTCTATCATGTATGAAAGAGAGACGTATAGTTGTGAGATAACTTCTACCCATCCAAATGAGAGAACAAAACCCGCGATCCGCCTATGGTTGCGTCCGATAAAACCACTTGCTGCTTATCTGAAAAATGTAAGCGAAAAAGAACTGCTGACAAAGAAACTCGTATTTGAAAAAACTGGGTCAGACGAATATAACCTGACCTTGGTTGATAAAGAAATGACGTCAAATCCAAAGATGAATGAAGCCCCATCAGAAAAGGCTCACATCCGGTTGTGCTGGTACGTTAATGCTATTTCTGGAGATATCGATGAAACAGATCATTTCATAAACGAAGGAATCTGGCAGAATGATGCTGATGAAAAATATCTTGATGTGATCAAAACAATTTCTGCCGGCGATAAAATAGCAATTAAATCGACATCTGTACAGTCTAAAAATATCCCGTTCGATGTTGGAAAAAAACCTGTCTCCGTAATGTCGATCAAAGCAATCGGTACCGTTACAAAAAATTATGGTGACGGGAAAAAACTGGATGTCGCATGGGAAAAGCTTACTCCTCCAAAGTACTGGTATTTTTTTACATTCATTGCTCGAGTATGGAAAGTTGAGAGTAAACCTGATGACTGGATGTATCAGGCCTTACTTGACTTTACATTTGCTAATAAACCTCAGGATTATAAACGATTTCTGGACAATCCGTTCTGGGGAGAGAGATACAAACTAAATGGCGACTCTGAGATTTCCATGGTGGAAGAACCGCCTGCCGAAAATTATCCTCCATACACCTCACAGGATTTCCTTAATGACGTCTACATCTCGGAAGAAAAATACAATACTGTGAAAAATCTCCTTAATAGAAAGAAGAATATCATCCTATGCGGACCACCCGGAGTTGGCAAAACGTTCATGGCACAACGTCTTGCCTACTCGATCCTCGGTTCAAAAGATAAGACCCACCTCAAAACGATCCAGTTCCACCAGAATTACAGTTATGAGGATTTCATTCAGGGTTATCGTCCAAGTGAAAATGGATTTGTAATCAAATCCGGTCCCTTCTATGATTTCTGCAAGAAAGCAGAAGCTGATTTAGAGCATAAGTATTTCTTCATCATCGATGAGATCAACAGAGGAAATCTCAGCAAAATATTCGGCGAACTTCTGATGCTGATCGAAGCAGACAAACGAGGAAAAGAAGTCAAGATCCTCTATTCAGATGTTCCCTTTTCTGTTCCGGAAAATCTCTACATCATCGGTATGATGAATACTGCTGACAGAAGCCTCGCGATGATAGATTATGCTCTTCGCAGACGTTTCTCCTTCTTTGAACTGCATCCTACGTTTGATGAAGAATCATTCGTTAAACGACAAAAAGAGATCGATGATCAGGATTACAACAAGCTTGTTTCTGCCGTAAAACAAGTCAATAAGATGATCATGGACGATTCATCTCTCGGGGGTGGTTGTGTGATCGGACATAGTTACCTCTGTTTAAAGTCAGAAGACGTAAACCTTGAAACTCTTCAGTCGATCGTCGAATATGAAATATTACCGCTTCTCAAAGAGTACTGGTTCGATAATAAAACCAACTTTGATGCGGGAAGTACCGTATTGCGTAATGCTGTATCCCTCGAATGATAGCTAAACCAAAGAACATCTACTACATGCTGACCTATGCGTATCAGGTCTTACGTGAAGGGACGTTTCGACCTATAGAGGGAGAAGAATTTGAAAATATCCACGATCTCTTTGCAGAGATCATCATTCTTGGGGTAACGTATCAAATCAAAAGTGGACTCAATCGGGAGTATGAAGAAACCACTGAACGAATAGGAACTGTCAGAGGAAGAATAGAACTTACAGGATCGATTCCAGAATTTGTCAAACACAGTAACAAATTGGTATGTACGTTTGATGAATACACGGTAGATTCCCCCATGAATCGTGTCCTCAAAACAACGATGGGACTTCTGGTTCGCTGTTCAGATGTAAAGAGGGAGAAGAAAGACAAACTCAAGATCCTTATGCGGTATTTTATGGATGTTGATGTGATCGACCCTCATACGATCGCCTGGAGTTCTTTCCCCTATCACCGAAATAATGCCACATACAAAATGTTGATGAATCTTTGTTATCTGGTGACGATGGGGATGCTTTTGTCAGAAAAGGATGGAACAATAAAACTTGCAGAATATCTTGATGATCAGAAGATGCACGCTTTGTATGAGAGATTCATTCTGGAATTTTTCAGGAAAGAGCATCCGGAACTCAAAGCATCGCGTGACAAAGTAGCATGGGATCTGGATGGAGAGGGTCCGGGCTTCATCGATCTTCTTCCGGAGATGCAGACGGATATCACCATACGATATAAGGAAAAAACGCTTATCATCGATGCGAAATATTACAGTCAGATCTTGAAGAAAGGTCAATACGGGGATAATGGAAAGATCCTCTCCGGGAATATGTATCAGATCTATTCGTATGTGAAAAATATGGATACGGATCAAACGGGAAATGTTGAAGGAATGCTTCTCTATGCAGGAACAGATGAGCCTGTCAAAGAGATACGGGGACAATCTATCGGTGGAAATAAATTCCATGTAAGGACATTGGATATGTCTCGTGACTGGGCGGATATCAAAAATACCCTTGATGGGATCGCGAATGATTTCAAAGGGGAATGATCACGGTGTTCCTTCAGGCAGCCCGGATCAAGAAAAAAGAGCTTATTCGCGGTGGGCTTTCTCATGTTTCCACACCCGGCAAACTCCTTCCTGAATCGGATCGAACCCAACCCCGCGTCACTCCTATTTTTAGTATCTTCTTCGCAAATATCAAGTAGTAATCCCGCCAACATAGTACCATGGCAA
>CAZJQW010000047.1:0-4531 GCA_964548575.1 uncultured Candidatus Saccharibacteria bacterium | reverse complement strand
TGCCTCTATATTTTCCGCAATAACACTCGTAGTCTCGATCAGGACCGAATATGCGCTCGTCGAAGAGACCGCTTTTTTCTGAACGTTGAGTCCTGTAGTTGATCGTCTCAGGCTTTGTGACTTCTCCGAATGACCATTCGATGATCTTTTCAGGTGATGCCAGCGTCAGTTGGACGAGATCGAAATCCTGAGGATCCATAGTCTTTTTGGTTGTGATTGTTGTATTCATGATATTTTTTGATCCATATTATTCTTCGTCCGACTGTGACCTCGTCTTGAGCTCAACGTTCAAGGCCAATCCTCGAAGCGTTTTCAGAAGAACATTGAATGATGCAGGCAAGTTCGGCGCCCTCAAGGGCTCTCCTTTGACTATGGAGTCGAATGTTTGAGAACGACCGACTATATCGTCCGATTTGACTGTTAGTATCTCGCGAAGAGTGTGCGCAGCGCCGTGACCGAGGAGTGCCCAGACTTCCATTTCTCCGAAGCGCTGTCCTCCGCCCTGAGCCTTACCTCCCAAGGGCTGTTGTGTTATGAGCGAGTATGGACCGATCGAACGCATGTGTATCTTGTCTTCCACCATGTGGTGAAGCTTCATGATGTACATGTATCCAACTGCGACTCTTTGATCGAACTTGTCTCCTGTGCGTCCGTCTCGAAGCCACATCTTTCCTGACCTGTCATAACCTGCCTTTACGAGCTCGTCTTTGATCTCATTGTCTGTTGCCCCTGTGAATGGAGGGACGATCGCCTGATAGCCGAGCGAGTTTGCTGCGAGTCCTAGGTGGAGCTCCAATATCTGACCAAGGTTCATACGTGATGGCACGCCGAGAGGAGTGAGGATCACGTCTATAGGAGTTCCGTCTTCCATGTATGGCATATCCTCCTCAGGCAAGATTCTAGAGATGACACCTTTGTTTCCGTGCCTTCCCGCCATCTTGTCTCCAACTGAGATATTTCGAACCTGAGCGACCTCTATATATATCTTCTTGATGATACCCGATTCGAGCTTGTCTCCCTTTTCGCGTGAGAAGACTTTCACTGAGATGACTCGACCTCGCTTTCCGTTCTCCATGCGCTTCGATGTATCTTTGACGTCGCGAGCCTTCTCCCCGAAGATAGATCGGAGCAAGCGCTCTTCAGGTGTGAGTTGAGTCTCTCCCTTTGGACTGATCTTTCCGACGAGGATGTCTCCAGGGCGGACTTCTGCGCCAATGCGGATGATACCTTCCTCTGTGAGGTTCTTGAGCTTGGCTTCTCCGACGTTCGGTATATCGCAAGTAGTGACTTCTGGGCCGAGCTTCGTGTCCCTGACGTTAACTACGAACTCTTCTATATGTATCGAGCTCCATTTTGAATTCTTGACGACTCGCTGAGAAAGGATGATGGCGTCCTCATAGTTGTTACCAGACCAAGACATGAATGCCACCAAAGCATTGTGTCCGAGCGCGATCTGACCATGATCAGACGTTGAAGTGTCGACTAGTACGTCTCCCTTCTTGACCTTGTCTCCCAAGTTGACGACTGGTCTCTGATGAAAAGCTGTAAATCCGTTCGTTCGAGAGAAGAGGACGAGTTTGTAGTCATGGCTCTTGCCTGTCTTCTTTGACTTGAATGTGACTTTCTTTGAATCGACATGTGTGATCTCGCCGTCTTCAGGAGCGATCACAACGCGACCCGTGTCGAGAACAGCCTTCTTCTCTATGCCTGTTGCTACAAAAGGAGCTTCAGGTACGAGACAAGGAGTCGCCTGTTTTTGCATGTTGGATCCCATGAGCGCTCGGTTCGCATCGTCATGATTCAAGAATGGAATGAGTGAAGTCGCGATCGAGAATGCCTGGTTAGTTGCAACGTCGATATAATCCACCTCTTTCCTTTTGGCGAGAGCTGGTTTGCCGTTGATACGGACCTCGACTTCATCGTTCGTTATCTCTCCGTTTTCTTTTCGAGGCGTAGCGGCGTGAGCGATCCTGAAGTTCTCTTCCTCGAGAGCATTCAAATATACGATATCTTTTGTGATGACTCCATTCTTCACCTTGGCATAAGGAGTTTCGATCATGCCAAAGTCATTGATACGGGCATACATCGTAAGGCGAAGCACGAGACCGATGTTCGGACCTTCAGGCGTGTGTATCGGACAGAGTCGGCCATAGTGAGAAGGGTGAACGTCGCGGACTTCGAAGCCTGCGCGTTCGCGCGAAAGACCTCCAGGGCCGAGGGCCGTCAGAGTTCTTAGGTGCTCGACTTCGGCGAGCACGTTCTCCTGTTGCATAAACTGGGATAGCTGGTTCGTAGTGAAGAATTCCTTGATACGAGCCTGCAAAGGACGAGGATATATAAATGAGACAGGCAATGTCACATCTGACTCAACCGTAGACATCTTGTCCTGAATGTTCCTCTTCATCTGAGTGAGCCCGAGTCGAATGCGCTGTTCCAAGAGCTCTCCCACGTATCGTACGCGCCTCGAACCGAGGTGGTCGATGTCGTCAGCTTGCATGTCTGGAGTCACGGAAAGAGTGATGATATGGTTTATCGTAGTCACGATATCGTCTATGTTGAGAGTCCTGCGCTCCAATGATTTTTCATCCATAGGTTTCGAGAAGCGCTTGTTGAAGCGGAATCTTCCGACTCGAGAGATGTCATATCGATCTGGGGCGAGAAGCGCTTGTATGAAACTGCGAGCGTTCTCGGCTGTAGCTAGGTCTCCGTCGCGAAGGCGCTTGTGTATCTCTATATATGATTCATCAGCTGTCTTGGCATGGTCCTTTGAAAGCGTGAGTTCAATAATCTTCTTGGCTTCAGGATTGCCTGCGAAAAGTTCGATAAGCTTCTCATTCGTCTCCGCTCCGAGGATTCGAAGGAGTGATGTTATCGGGAACTTTCTCTTTCTGTCTATGCGACAATATATAGTGCCATCGCTATCTGTCTCTATTTCCATCCAGACGCCTCTCGCGGGTATGACTTTGGCTCCAAAATAATTCTTGCCTTTGAGCTCTGAAGCAATGAAGAATATTCCGAATGACCTCGCGAGCTGAGGGGCGATGACTCGCTCTACTCCGTTAATGATGAAAGTTCCATGGTCGGTCATGAGAGGAAAATCAGCGAGGAACATCTCTTGTTCTTTGACGACGTTCAAGCTCTTGTTCTTCAAGGTGACTTTGACCTTGATCTGACCCTCATAGTTCATCTTGTTATCTTTCGCAAAATGCTCGTCGAACTTTGGTCGAACTAGCTCCATACTTCCTATGGAGAGCTCGAATTTCTTGCCGGCATGGTCCTTTATCGGAGAGAACTCCGTAAGGAGGGACGAGAATCCATGCTCCATGAGCCATGTGAATGACAGGAGCTGAGACTCGACTAGATGCGGCATTTCTGACAGCGGTTCTTGGTATCGGGCAAAGTATTTCTTCGAGCGGGAAGCTGATGTATTTGGCATGTTTTTTAATAGTGAAACTTAGAGCTGTAAAACGTAAAAGCCGTCCTCGAAGTTGAGAACGGGGCCGTTGGTTTTTACAGCGGTAAATTTGTCACGTGTGGTAGGTGGGATCTATCGGAGCTTTTAATCCCTCGCTAAAGCAGAACACAATCTGCGAAGTTAAGGCAACCCTAGCAAATCTGAGGTTTTTTGTCAACAGTTAGTGGAGAAGGGCTGTGGATAAGCTGTTCATAGAGGTCCGACCTCTACGAGGTCGGACCTCTAGGCTTACGGCCGATCTTCCACTCATCCATTTTCTTGTGATTTCCGCTAAGTAGGACCTTGGGAACCTTGTATTTCTTTCCTTTGAATTCGATCACCTCCGGGCGGGTGTATACATCAGGGCTCGCTACTCTCTCCTCCTCTATTGAAAGCGCGTCCCCAAGCACCCCTTTTATTCGCCTTGTTATCGTATCTATCATGATCATAGCTGGAAGCTCGCCTCCTGTAAGAACATAAGGGCCGATCGAGATATCTGCCATCGGAAACGCCTTCTTTATCCGAGCATCGATGCCTTCATATCTGCCACATACGAAAACTATGTCAGTGAATTTCTTAAATGAGTCCGCAACTTCATTGGTGAACTGCTTCCCTGAAGGACTAAAGAATACGATTCTGACTCCTCTTTTCTTTGCAGAGCTTTTCAACTGCTTACCCACTGCCTTATCCACTGCCCTCATTACTGGAAGGGCTTCAATCACCATCCCCGGCCCACCACCATATGGGCGATCATCTATCCGACGCTCTGCATAAGTCAAAGCTTTCTTTTTTCCGGCTGCCGCAAAATCGCGAAGATTGTAGAATTTGAAAGCAATCAGCTCCTTTTCTTGTGCGCGCTTCAATATAGAAGCGCCCAAATAGGAATCAAAGCTCTCTGGGAAGAGAGTGAGGATGTGGAATGTAAGCTTTAAATTTTTCACAGCTGTCACACAATACCATATTTTCTTGGTGATGACAATTCTTTCAAAGCCCCGACTACGGATATTCGATTTTACTCCCCTCCATCCTCCCCCTCGTCATAGGTCCAAAGCCCCCAGTAGAAGGTGTGATGTTGTT
>CAZJQW010000046.1:0-4801 GCA_964548575.1 uncultured Candidatus Saccharibacteria bacterium | reverse complement strand
ATGGTATAAGCAAGTCCTAGTACTAGGACACTAGTGCCCACTTGGCCGCCCACTTTGAGCAAGTCCTCGAGGAAGAATTTGAATATCGGGTAGAAAATAAATGCTCGGTACAAGAGGAACGCCGAGACTATCATGATGCCTGCTGAGACTATATTGAGTATGAGAGGCTTTGCAGTTTTTCCTTCGGCATAGAATGACCTGACAAATAGGACTATGAGGCTCTGTCCTATGGTCGAGATCATGAACAAGGCCAGCATGGCAGCTGTGAGCCTCGTATCAGCCCAATCAAATTTACCAGCACCGAGGACCACACGAACGATCTGAGCGCGAAGAACTATGAACAGAATAGCGATAGGCATAGACCAAAATATGATGTGCTGGGCTGAAGCTATCATCTTCGACTTGAATTCGGCGATATTGCCCTTGAAAAGCATGCGAGATAAGGTCGGAAATACAGCCGATGAATAGCTAGCTCCTATAAGCGTAAGAGGCACTGACTGCAGGTTGAAAGCAAAATTGAAAACTGATATAGACCCAGCTGTCATTAGAGAAGCCAAAGAGACCAGGACGAATGAAGCAATCTGGTTGGCAGAGAGTGTCAGCGTTCTAGGCAGGCTCGTGAAAAAAATCTTGCGCATATCTGGCCAATGTATCTTGAGCGTAAATCGAGGAACCAGTTTTTCTTTGAACAAGAAAGGCAGCTGGATAGCCATGTGCATGAATGCACCGAGAGCGACTCCAAATGCAAGCCCTGGTATGCCAAAGATCTGATAGCCGACTACGACTCCCAAGATAATGCCCGCATTATAAGCGACAGGGCTCAAGGCATACACCAAAAAACGATGATGCATCTGAGTCAGACTTGAAAAAAGATTTGATAATCCCAAGAAAAAAGGCGAAAGCAACATAATTCTCATAGACATGACTAGCTCGGATAGAGCTATGCTTTCTGAAAATCCGGGCAGAACCAAAGGCACAAGCTTTGGAGCAATCACAAATAATACGACACTCACAACTATCATGAGAGCAAAGAAAACGGTGAATATGCCATTAGAAAAAGACTTACCTCTTTCACCTCCAAATTCGAATCTCTCGATGAAATATGGCAGGAGAATGGACGCGGAAACGAGCGATCCTACTGTAGCAAATACCAAATCGGGTATCCTGAAAGCAGCATAATAAACGTCGAGAGAATGTCCTGCACCAAAAGTATATGCCAAGAGCTTGTCTCTGATGAGGGCCAGTATCAAAGATAAGAAAGCAAAAGAAGCAAGAAGATACGCGGCCTCATGCAGACCGCGTATCTCTTGACCAAAGAATGAGAACCATTTCTTAACCATTGGCAATCATTCTAGCAAAACTTCATAAATTTTGCTCACTTATAGATCTTTTTTATATTATCTTTCCTTAACAGGCAGACTCGACCTCTTTTCGGGAGTGGATGTGACTGGTGCAGGAGCATCGGCAAATATTGCTTTGCCTGCTTTCAAGTTAGAGAGAATAAGGGACACTTCTTGATTGTCGGGATTTGAGATCGCAAGCTGCGCGAACTGCTCGATAGCTTCATCATTCTTGCCAAGGCGAGCATTTGCTAAGCCCAAGAAATATCGAGCATTGGCGTAGTCTGGCTGTATTTCCACGGCCTTTTTTAGGGAATCTGCTGAAGCTTGGTAATTTTTGTTATTGAACTCGAGGAGACCGAGCTGGAATTGGAGTATGGAATTATTTGGATTGATTTGGATGGCGACCTTGGCAGCTGTTATAGCGTCTGCAAGATTGCCCTTTGCAGCATTAACTTGGGACAAGAGGAATATGGCATCGAGATAGTTGTTCTTTACATTGAGAGATCCGCCTATTGATTTGAGGGACTCATCGAACTTTCCTTGTGCTGCTTGGACTTTTGCAAGAGCAAGATACAGAGAAGGATTGTAAGGATTGAGAACGATAGCATTCTTGTAGGCTTCCACAGCATTTTCGTATGCTTTGTCCATTTTTACATTCATAGCGGTCTCTGATACTCGTGCTTCTGAGAGATAGTTATAATAGTTTGTCTTATCGAGGGCAATCGCATTTCTGGAATAAGCCAAGGCTGTATTGACATTGTCGACGACTTTCTGGACCAAAGCCTCTGAACTTGAAGCTGACTGCGAAGCATTCACTTCATTGGCAATTTTGCCTGCTTGCATCAAGGCAGCCTCAGCCCTAGCTTGCCAGAATATCTCTGACGTATCGAAGGCCAGTGCTGTTTTGAATTTGCTATCGGCTTTGGATATATCTCCGTCTGTGCGAGAAAGCTCCTTTACACCTCCACCAAAATATCCTAAGGCTACTGTTTTTTTGACATACATGAGTCCCCAGACAGCTCCGACGACGACAAGCAAAGACAATACTGTAGGCATGAGACGATACATCTTCGATCCCATACGAGGTTCGCAAGCATAAGCTTCATCAATGCCATAAGCGCGTATCGAGCCTAGGAATATTCCTGTAAGCACAAAGGTCATGAACATGACTGCATGGCTTGGAACATATACAAGCATGATTATCCAAAGGAAGCTCGCGCCTGTAAACGAAGACAAAACTATGAATCTCGAGCTCTTATCCTCTGGCAAATTCTTCAAAGCTCTAGCGCCGCTGATTCCAAAGAATACAAAGAACAATATCCAAAGAATGAGCCCTATCATTCCCTGAGTGGTCACATAGGTAGATATCGCCGAAAATCCATGACTGAACTCAAGAGACCAAGCATCTGTTGAATTGATAACTGCCGGCTTGTAGGCCATATATGCCTTAGAAAAATTGTTTGGACCGACTCCAAATAGAGGATAGTTCTTTATGGTTTGAGAAGTAACATCCAGAGTCATTTGCCAAGGCAAAGCAATTTCGCTATATCCTTTATACAAGCTTGAATTTATCGGTTGCATGATCACGCTTCCCTTCCATGCCAACACTGCAAATACAACAAGCGCAATAGCTGGCAACCACGCAACTCTCTTCAATCCGTGAAATAATCCGAGACCTGAAGCCGGTTTGCTCTTTGTCATGTGTATGACAAGTCCCAGTAAAACTAGAGTCGCAACTGGCCAAACAAATGGCGCATTCACTACTATTGCCATACCCAAGCCCAAAATAGCGATTATCCAATATATGAATTTCATGAACCGCGACAATGGCAAGACAATAGCTCCGATAAATGAAACTAAAGCTATGAGCACTGAGAATATTCCCAGATTGAACCAGCTACCAATCAGAGATGACGTTATCGTGTTTAGTGTACCGAGAGTCGCAAAGTCAGCGCCGAATGTGAACCTGATCGCCTGCAAGATAAATATGATCGCAAATGCAACAGCCATGCCCACATAGAGAACTACGGCTTTTTCTGGCTTGCGCATGACCACACGGAAGACCGCATAAGCTCCCACAAATAATGCGAGTATGAAGCCCGCAGTTCCAACTTCAAAGCCTTGGCCGAAGAGTGATTTTGTAGTCGTGATGCTCGAGATAGAAGATACGACTAGAGATGCTCCCAAAAGGAAAGCAGTTCGAGACAAATTTTTGCTAGGCAATTCTAGTTTCTTCTCGCGAATAGCTGTGATCGCAAGCAAGATCGCAGGAATGAGAGAACCCAAAACGATAATAAAAGTTTTGACCAAATCCCCTGCGATGAATCGCGTCGGCCAAAAGGCCAAGGGTGCTAGGATGACTGATGCAAGTAGTATAAAGAAAGCGATCGACTCGAGTTTATTCGAGGAAGACTTACCTTCTACAGCATAGGCAGGATTTGTTTCTGGGTACATAAGTATAGGGTATTAAATTACTATTAACGGATACATTATAGCAAATAATAAAAGAAAATACCCCAGTTTTTCTGGGGCATTTCCATGTTGCCGTACTATAAGCCGAATTCTGTCTGAGCCGCCGTAGCGTAGCGAAGGCGGCTTTTAGACCACCAAAGCGAGCGTAGGCGACTGGAACAATCATATATCTCGAATGCCTATCACTAGGCACCTCTAGCGGCTCTTCCTCTTCCAAGCTTTCGCCTGAACTAGGACACGGCCTTGCACCGAAGTAAGGATTTTGCCGTTGCACTTCCCATGTTTCCATAGGAACTATTCCCGAAGGAATTCCCAGCCGTTTCCAGCCGAGACGTCTCTGTTCGCACCTCTTGTGAGTTTCCCCACAGACAGGCGTTACCTGCTACCCTTCTCCCCTCGCTTACGTTCGGGGCGGTGTTCGGACTTTCCTCATCCCTCGCTTGCGCAAGGAACGCGATTGTTTGGTACAGCGGGAGTATTATAACATATTTATATGACAATTGAAAGATACCATGCTATCCTTCTTTTAGAATAGAAAGGACCTAATTACATATGATCAAAGTTGAAATAGCCAATGCCAGTATGTGCGATACGCAACGCGCCAGAGTCGAGGAACTTATCAGCAAGATTGATAACAAGGATATAAGCGCTCAGAATGCGCTCGAGGAGCTCCTCACGATAGGAGCACAGCCACACGCAGAAGGATGTAAGGGTAGCTACTTTTGTAGCTGTGGCAAAGCGTTATTCAAAAGATGGTCTCAATCTCATATGGTCATAACCTGCTCTTGCATCGGATGGAACGAGAATTTGGCCCTAACATTCGATGACCAAGATGCACGGAATCAAGATTGGGATAAGTGTCCCTTCTGCGAAAAGGCTTTCGAGATAAAGATCTGACCGAACAATATCAAACTCAAAGCGGGACCACTCGGCCCCGCTTTTTCTAATTACTATTTACTAATTGCTAGTTACCTGCGATTCTGCGA